>JAISWQ010000177.1 GCA_031271025.1 Zoogloeaceae bacterium
GCCTGACCGCTCGAAATGCCCGCGCCAAAACTGATGCGGATCACCGGATATTTGACATTCCAATCCCATTTGTCGTGGCAATACAAGCCCCGGAATAACGGCTCGTTGCCCGCGAGCAATTCCGCCAGCGTGTCCAGAAAAAGGCTTTTGCCGAAGCGGCGCGGGCGGGAGAGGAAATACGCCTTGCCTTCCTGAATCATGGAGAGGGCGAAGGCGGTCTTGTCGACGTAGTAGCAATTGTCCTCGCGGATTTCGCGGAAGGTCTGGATGCCGATGGGCAGTTTCTTGCGGGGCATGGCAAGGCTCGCGGAGGGGGTGGGAATGCCTGCATTGTACCGCGAAGCGCCGCGCCCCGTTTTTCCCGCCTCGCCCGGCATTCGGATTGCCGCGCCGTCTCGCGTCGGAGAATGACGGACGGCATTTTCCCCGTTCTTCCGGCATCGTCATGGCGAGGCGCGCAGCGGCGCGGCAGTCCAGGCCCTTCCTTGCGGCGAAGTTTCGAGGGACAAGACCGCCGGTTTTCGGCTGCGCCGATCCGAAGCGCGGACGTCCCCGCTTCGCCTCCGGCGCTTCGTCATTTTGCGAAAAGGGAAAGGTCCGCCCAATATTCGCGGTTCGTTGCCGTTCCCGCGAAAATTTTTATTGCGGGATTCTTCGACATCGTTTAGGATTCGCCATCCGTTCCTTGTCATACGCCGTCCGAATTTTTCGTTCTCGGGCGCGGGCAAGGGTCACGCGCAAAGTGTAAAAAGACTTGACAAACCCGAAATGACCCCAACAATTTCCCCGCAAGCCGCAAGCCGCAAGCCGCAAGCCGCAAGCCGCAAGCCGCAAGCCGCAAGCCGCAAGCCGCAAGCCGCAAGCCGCAAGCCGCAAGCCGCAAGCCGCAAGCCGCAAGCCGCAAGCCATGCCTATCTAGCCGCTGACGATTTTCCGGTTTTTCCAAAAGCCCTGTTTCCGTTTCCGGAAACAGGGCTTTTTCGTTTCGATGTTCTTTCAGGAGTGAACCATGTTTCGATTTCTCGTTTTCCGGTTTGAGCGTCCTGTTTTCCACGGGCTGTGCCAGAAATCGCTGGCGATGGCGGTAGGCGCCGGCCTGACGTTGCTGACCTTGTTTTCCGGCTGCGCGAACGTGCAGGAAGGCATCACGAGCGTGCAGAAGAGTTTGCAGTCCCTGTCCAGCGAGCAGATCGCGTCCGAGGCGGCAGAGCAGGGCACACCTGCTGCAGCAAAGCAAGAGACGCCCAAAGCGCCTGTGGTGGCGAAACGGAACCGGGCAATGCCCGCGGACGCGAAAGTCATCGACGGCATCGTGGATGACCCGGACGTCTGCTGCCTGTACAGCGGCGGAACCATTCAGGTAAAAGGGCGGAAAAAAGCCCATGGAAAAGGCATCGCGCAAGGGAAAGATCGTTACGAAGGGGAATTCCGGTATGGGAAACTTCATGGGAAAGGGGTTTATACGTGGAACGATGCCAATGGAGGCCGGCACGAAGGTCAATTTGCCGATGGCGTCCAGAATGGAAGAGGGCGACGTGAATTTATTGACAAAGAAGGTTATCATTTCAAGATCGATGGAGAATTCAAAGATGGAGATTTATGGAATGGACATATGTCGATGCTCGGAAATGGAAACAGTGATAGCATCGAACAAGACTATAAAAATGGCAAGCGACACGGTCTTTCGATTACGACACTATCAGATGGACGTATATTCGAAGAACAATGGAAGGATGGTAAACAGGTTGGCAAGAGTAAGCAGATCGCCGGGGGAAAGAATGCAGAAAAGAAAAAAGTTTGCACCTGGTCCTGGCCTGCCCGTGGCAATACGGAGCCTACGAGTGGTCGTGTGGGCACTCTCAATATCTCGGATGCGCTTTGGATCGACAATGCGACCATCCGGGCGGCGGCGGATGGAAAGGTTTTCATAGTGGGCAATATAGATCAGTACCAGCTTGTCAGCATCAGGCATGAGCCTTGTGTGGCCAGGACCGATTACTTTTTCCGAGGGGGCGGCAAGGTTCTGGTCAAGGAAGGCCAGATGGTTCGCCGGGGAGACAAAATTGCCGAGGCCCGTGGGCGCTTCGTTTTCCGCATACTAGCAACAAAGAAAGGTGTATTTCAAACCTCGAAGGAGGAAACGTTTGGTGATATACCGCCTGCCAATTGGTTGCCCGAGGTCGGGGATATCGTAATACGTAATTTTGACGGAGAGCTTCTTGGCCCCGATCTGGTCAACCCCAAGTGGCTTGCATCACGCTTCGACATTTCGCTTTCCGCCGGCAAGCTTGGGGCGAAGACGAACGAGACCTTGCTGTTCGCCCGTGGTTCCGGGCGCAAGCTCGATCTCAACGTCAGCCTGGCCGGAAAGGCGGACAAGGCATTGAAATACCCGCTCAAGGTCACGGTCAGGTACGAGGCGCTCGCCGAAACCAAACGCTGCGCGACTTCAATCCTGGCAGGGGGCGAAAAATGCGCCCAAGGCCGGCAACGGCTGGTGAACGAAAAACGTTCCTATACCCTGAGCGCGCCCGGCGTGGCAGTCAAGGACACGGTGCCCATGAATCTGGTCACGGTGATGTCCGGCCGCGTATTGGGCCTGGGAGCTGACGTCCAGGTGCTTTCCGATCCGGAAATCGAAGCCAACGTAATTGGAGTCGAAGCGCCATGAAAAAACCTTTCTGGATATTCCTCATGTTGGCAGGGAGCTTGTCCTGTTTCCCCAATTTCGTCCTGGGCGCCAAAATCGGAGTCAGCGGCCTGGAAGATGCCGCCAGGCAGGACATGGAAGAAATCAGAGAGGTGGAAAACGCGCGGAACGTGAAGATAGAAAAAGGGGTTCGTGAATTTCTCAAGTCAGGAGGAGGTTTTCTGCAAACTTGCGAGGTCTGTTGCGATAGTGGCGCATTGGGTTGCAAAGTTCCAAAAATCAAAGTCGAGACTCCTTATACCGATTATGATGAAGCGAACAGACATGTGAAAAGGCAATACGAAAAATGCGGCAAGTCTGTTTATGTTTTCTGCTCTTCCTTATGATGAAGCGAACAGACATGTGAAAAGGCAATACGAAAAATGCGGCAAGTCTGTTCATGTTTTCTGCTCTTCCGATAGTCTAAGATCCGCATACCCCCAGCAGCGCCGCTAGCCCGCATAGGTTGGGGTGAGCAAAGCGAACCCCAACAAGGAACAGGCTCGATAACCGTGAATACCGGAGGGAGCGCGAGCGCGGCCCGGACGAGGCGGGTTTCCCCGCCTTGCGCCCGCGATTTTTCCACTGTTGATTTTTTCACCCCCAAGGAATCCGCATCATGATCATTTGGCAAGGCTGGGGCTTTCTGGTTGCCCTGATTTTCCTGGCGGTAGCTTTTATCCTCTTCCCTTTCTTCAACCGCCCCGACATGGCCGAATACCAGCAATTCGCGGATCCGGCCTTTTTCCTCATCAACGCCCTCCTGACCCTTCTCCTGGGGCTTTATCTGCGCCGGAAAGGGGCCAAGGTCTTCATTGATGAAGCGACCGGCAAGGAAGTGGTCATCCGTCCCCGGCATACGCTCTTTTTCATCCCCGTGCTCTTCTGGGCGGCGATTTTCGCGGGCATGAGCCTCTGGTTTCTCGTGCGCGAGCCGCCGCCCAAGGCGATCAAGGGCGAATTGATCCGTCCCCTGGGCTATTTCTGCGATTCGGAAGAAGGCATGAAAAGCGCCATCGCCGCCATTTCCGCCACGGAACAGCCGGTGAATTACGACCAACTGCCGGAATCCGACAGGCTGGTACGGCTCGAACGCCTCGCGCTCTTGAAAACCCTGGAAGGCTGCGGCGTCATCGACGAATCCTCTCTTCCCGTGCGCCTCGAATCCCGGGAAACGCGCCAGGAAGAACACGCGGGTCGCAACTGGCACGTCGCCCGGATCTATTTCCAGGAAATAAAGGGCGAATCCCTAAAGCTCAGCGAACAGATACAGCCCGTCTGGCTGTTCCACCGCCACGAGACCGAAGAAGACGCCTTCATCCAGTTGGAGGACGGGAAAAAGTGGTGAACGCTGCTTCCCATTCGTCAAAAACGAGGGCTTTGGCCCGTGGCAATCCAGCCGGCCTTCCAGTCGACTCGCTCTCAACCGAAGCAACCTGCCGCGCGCCAGCGTCCGCCGCGCGCCAGCGCTTGCCACGTCGCTTTGCTCCTCGCAATGACGAGGTGGAAGGCCATGCTCCGAAGAATGACGAAATGGAATTTTCATGCTCGCTTCCTCCACATTTGATCACATCCGAGAACGGAGAATGACATGCTGATCTGGCAAGGCTGGGGTATCCTGGCGCTCATCATCCCCCCCATCACGGCGGGGTTGCTGGAATCCTTGCTGCACAACATCCTTGGAATGAACCGCGTTTCCCTATTCGGAGAAATCGGCCTGACCCCTGCCGTGGGCGCGCTATTGGGCGCGGGCATACTCTGGTTCGGCGGGCGCTGGCTCAACAATCGGCCAGGAAAGCGATTGCTTGATCCCGAAAGCGGCGAAACGGTGGAAATCAAGGGCTGCCACACCCTCTTCTGGATTCCCATGCAATACTGGGCCTTCATCTGGCCGCTGGGGGCGCTGGCCATTGCGCTGCTGGAATGAATGACACGATGGAATCCACCGCTACACGGAAGAGGCGGATGCCTTCGCTGATCAAGGCCCTCCCGGAAAACCGGGCCGCTGAACACTTTTTTACCTTCGAGGAGCACACCATGCCCTTCCCTTCTGAAAACCCTGTTCCTGTCGAGCGCCGCCGCCGTATTGCTGGCGGGGTGCGGCGATTCTACCGCCGCCGACGCGCTGTTTCCCGCCGACCGCAATGGCGTTTATGGGTACGTCGATCAGAAAGGCGAATGGGCGATCCCGCCGCGCTTCGAGGTGGCCAATTTCTTCCAGGACGACGGCGCGGCCTGGGTGCGGTTCGAGGGGCGTTTCGGGCGTATCGACCGGAAGGGCGGCTGGGCGCTTTTGCCCACGCTTACGCATGTGTCTCCTCTGGCGGAGAATGGTCTGGCTCGGGCCAGAGACGGCAATAGCAAATTTGGTTTCATCAACGCCAAGGGCGAGTGGGTCATCCCGCCAAGGTTCGGATATGCGGATTCGTTTGACGACAATGGCCTGGCTTCGGTTTGGTTCAAGGAAGACGGTCCCAAACACTACATTGATTCCACAGGCAGGAGTGTGGTGCCTATTGCTCATGACTTGCCGGTCCCGCGTCGGTGAAAGTGCGGCGGGACGCGGTGATCCACGTTCAGAGGGTTTTATCATGGATGTAGGGGTGGCCCTTGTGGCCGCCCTTTTTTGGGGCCACGAGGGGAGCCACCACAAAGGGGGCAACCACGAGGGTTGCCCCTACAGGGAAACGTAGGGGACGATGGCAATCGTCCCGCTCGGGCGGATTGCCATCCGCCCCTACGTCCGTTGCGCGCCAATATTTCGTCATTCTTCGGCGCGAGAGCGCCGTGGCAATCCAGTTGGCCTTTCCATTTGCCCTGACCTCCTGTAAAACCGAGCCGCTGAACATTATCTTCGAGGAGCGCACCATGTCCTTCCATTCCCTTCTAAAAACCCTGTTCTTGTCGAGCGCCGCCGCCGTATTGCTGGCGGGATGTGGCGATTCTGCCGCCGCTGACGCGCCGTTTCCCGTCGACCTCGATGGCGTTTATGGCTACGTCGATCAGAAAGGCGAATGGGTGATTCCGCCGCGCTTCGAGGCGGCCAATTTCTTCCAGGACGACGGCGCGGCCTGGGTGCGGCTCAAGGGGCGTTACGGGCGCATCGACCAGAAGGGCGGCTGGGCGCTTCAGCCCACGTTTGTGCACGTGTATCCTCCTCTGGCGGAGGAGGGTCTGGCAAGTGCAGAAGACGATAATGGCAAATGGGGTTATATCGACGCCAGGGGCGAGTGGGTGATCCCGCCAAGGTTCAAAGAGGCGTGGGGGTTTGCCGCCAATGGTTTGGCAAAGGCCAAAGACGACAATGGCAAATGGGGTTACATCAACACCAGGGGCGAGTGGGCGATCCCGCCAGAGTTCGAAGAGGCGGATTTGTTTGCCGCCAATGGCTTGGCAATAGTCCAGGACGACAATGGCAAATATGGTTTCATCGACGCCAGGGGCGAGTGGGTGATCCCGCCAAGGTTCAAAGAGGCGGGTTGGTTTGTCGCCAATGGCTTGGCAAGCGCAATGGACGACCATGACAAATGGGGTTTCATCAACACCAAGGGCAAGTGGGTGATCCCGCCAAAATTCAAAGAGGCGTTTTCGTTTGCCGCCAATGGCTTGGCAAGCGCTATGGACGACCATGGCAAATGGGGTTTCATCAACGCCAGGGGCGAGTGGGTGATCTCGCCAAAATTCAAAGAGGCGGATTCGTTTGCCGCCAATGGCTTGGCAAGCGCTATGGACGACCATGACAAATGGGGTTTCATCAACGCCAGGGGCGAGTGGGTGATCCCGCCAAGATTCGAAGGGGCGGGTTGGTTCGACGCCAATGGTTTGGCAAAGGCCAAAGACGACAATGGCAAATGGGGTTTCATCAACATCAAGGGCGAGTGGATCATCCCGCCAAAGTTCGAATGGGCGAATCCGTTTGCCGCCAATGGTTTAAGTGCCCAAGACGACAATGGCAAATGGGGT
Organism: Zoogloeaceae bacterium; assembly: GCA_031271025.1. Classification (GTDB taxonomy): domain Bacteria; phylum Pseudomonadota; class Gammaproteobacteria; order Burkholderiales; family Rhodocyclaceae; genus Azovibrio. The sequence goes on from JAISWQ010000177.1 coordinate 6,653, forward strand.
TACATCAACGCCAAGGGCGAGTGGATCATCCCGCCAAGGTTCGAATCGGCGTATCTGTTTGCCGCCAATGGTCTGGCTTCGGTTCAGTTCAAGAGATACGGTTCCCGTCGTCAATACATTGATGCCACAGGCAGGAACGTGGTGCCTGTTGCCCATGCCTTGCCGCCCCCCGCGTCAATGAAAGTACGGGCCGTGGCGGACACCCGGGAACTGCTGAACGCGCGGGGAGATGTCGTTCTTATCATCACTCGAGTCTGCGGCGTGGAAGTGAGCAAGAACCTCGACGGCGAGATCACCTGGCCGAAGAAGAGCGAAGCGCAGATTTGCGAGGAAAACCGAACCGCTGAACACTGAACACTATTTTCAAGGAGCACACCATGTCCTTCCATTTCCTTCTA
>JAISWQ010000182.1 GCA_031271025.1 Zoogloeaceae bacterium
CTCCTTTCGCGCCTTCATTCGCAACCCTCTCCGTTGATGACCTGCCGCGTTTCAGGGATTGGGAGTGTTTTCTGGAATCCGGGCTTGAAGCGTCGGGGTTTTTCCTGGAAGGGTATACAGGCGCGTCTCTTGCCGCCTTGCTTGGCGATATTCGCCGCAGTCGCTGGTGGTACGCGCCGGTAATCGGTTCGGAGCATGGCGCGCCGGATGATCTTTGCTGGCTGGACGCGGCGCGTCCCCTGGCAAAGGCAGGGGAATTCGTGGCAACGATAGGGCGGCGGCAGCGCAACATGCCGGACGCCAATGAACTGCAAACGCTCGATGAACGCTTGCTGTATTTTCTTTATGCGCGCGGAGCGCAAGCAACCCTGGTCCCTTTGCGTGACCGCGATAGCCCCAGACTTTACCGTTATCCTGTCGCGGAGTTGCTTGCGCAAAAGCATGAGGATATCGCGCAAACGGTCGAGGAACTGCAACGGCGCGGCCTCCTGGAGGCCGTCACCTTGCTGGATCGGACACGGCATTGTCGCCAATGCGGCAGCGCGCATATTCATTTTCTGGATGTCTGCCCCCATTGCGGCAGCATTGACATTCACCAATCTTTGGCGCTGCACTGTTTTTCCTGTGGACATGTCGCGCCTGAAACGGAATTTTTGGCGCGTGGCGCGCCCGTCTGCCCGAAATGCCAAACCAGCCTGCGGCATATCGGCGTGGATTATGATCGTCCGATGGCGCAATATGCCTGCCGGGGCTGTCGCCAGGTTTTCATTGAAAGCGAGGTCGTGGCGCGCTGCCTGGATTGCGATGAAACCACCCGCCCTTCGGAACTGGATGTGCGCGAGGTATGTACGCTGGCGTTGACGACAAGGGGAAAACGCGCCGTGCGGGCGGGCGAAATCCATGAAACCTTCGCGGCGCTGAACAGCGAACGCTATGTAGATCCCGTCTTCTTTCGCCGAATGCTGGACTGGATGCTGGAAACCCGCACCCGACACAATGAATTTCGTTTCACCCTGATGTTATTGGAATTCACCAATGCCGAGGCGATGGTCTCCGAATTGGGCGGGATGCGCCTTTATATGCTGCTTGACGAATTCGCGCATCGGCTTTTGGCCTTGCTGCGGACTTCCGACCTGACTTCGCGCACCCATGAGACCCGCCTCTGGCTTCTGCTGCCCTATACCTCCGCGCAAGGTCTGGCCGCCCGGATGCAAAGTCTGCTCGACGAACTCTCCACGCACTCGACAATCCCTTTCACAACGGGCATCCGTTATATCGATGTCGCGGGAACCGCTGTCGTCGACACGCGTATGCACGCGCGAGAACTGATGCAGCAACTGGAAACCGAAGACGAGGCATAACACAATGTGGGAAATCTCGCGCTTCAGTTTCCTGTCGCTGATCCATGCCCTGAATTCACAGGAATGGTTTTCCGTTGCGCTCCGGTTTTTTCCCTTCGTGCTGCTTCTTGAGCTTCCCTTGTACCTCATTGCGCTGTTCGGCATGGCGCGTTATGGCTTGCGCGAATTCTCCCGGCGGCGCCCGCCTGCCCCCACGCCTTCGTTAAGCTGCATCGTCCTTTGTTATGCCGAGGGCGAGGATGTGACAAAGGCCATCGAAACCCTGGTGACGCAGTATTATCCCGGTTTCATCGAAATCATTGCCGTGATCGACGGCGCCGTGAAAAATCGGCATACGCTGGGAGCCGCACGGCGAGAATGCGAACGCTGGCGGAAAACCCCCATGCGTCGCCTGATCGTGTTGCCCAAATGGCAGCGCGGCGGGCGCGTCTCCTCACTGAACGCGGCGCTCAACATCGTGACGGGTGAAATCGTGATGGCGCTGGACGGAGATACCTCCTTTGACAACGACATGGCGGCAAAAGCCGTGCGTCATTTTGCCGACGCGCGTGTCGTTGGCGTCGCCGGCAACCTGCGGGTGCGCAACCAAGGCCAATCGCTGGTGGCGAAAATGCAGGGACTGGAATACCTGCTCTCCATCAGCGGCGGGAAAACGGGCTTTTCCGAGTTCAACATCGTCAACAACATTTCGGGCGCTTTCGGTATTTTTCGCACTTCGTTCATACGGCATATCGGCGGTTGGGATGCCGGCTCAGCGGAAGACCTGGACATCACGATGCGCATCAAACAATATTTTGGCCGTCATCGAGATTTGCGCATCGTTTTCGAGCCACACGCCATCGGTCACACCGACGTTCCCACCACCTGGCACGCTTTCTTTCGTCAGCGCGTACGCTGGGATGGCGATCTGTTCTACCTCTTCATCCGCAAGTTCCGTTTCAACCTGCGTCCCGCGCTGCTGGGCTGGCGTAATTTTTTCTTTGTGGTGGTGTCCGGTCTGATGACCCAATTGCTCCTGCCCTTCATGATTGTGGTCTCCTCCCTCTGGATGTTCCTTGTCTTGCCGATCGGTTCTGCGCTTGGGGTGCTGGGTTTTGTTTACGGGTGTTATTTCACGAGCCTCCTCGTTTATTACGTGATCTACCTCATCGCGGTTTCCGAGCGGGTGCGCTTCGATCTTTCCTATTTACCCTATCTGCCGCTCTTTCCGCTGTTCGGTTTCATCAACCGGGTACACAACACCTATTCCATCCTGTGTGAAATCCTCCTTCATTCCCATCTGGATTCTTCCATGGCGCCGGTCTGGGTATTGCGCAAGAACAAGTTCTGATCATGCGCATCCGATTTTTTCGTCTCTTCCTTCCACTTGTCGCGCTCGGCATGGCCGGCGTCATTCGGGGAGAAACGCAAACCGCCGATGCCTGGAACTGGGACGACCTGCGCGCGTGGGTCCAGCAAGGACCGGGCGTTCGTCTTGCCCAGTTTCAGGAACGGATCGCGCAAAGCCAGGAACAGGAAGCGGAAGCCGATAGCGCGCTGCGGATTCTGGTGGGCGCCTCGTTTTCCCGTGTACGCGAGCCGATCACGGAGGAACAGGATCGCGCCTATGAACGCGCCCAGGCGCATACCAGTGTTCTTTGGGAATTTCTGGGCGCGCGCGAGACGCGGGAATCCCGGCGGCTTGACGCCCACGCCAATCTGGCATTGCGCCAAAGCGAAAATGAAATGGCGTCCATTCAGGCGCAGGAAGAATTGGCGCGCGTGTATAACGCCTATGTTCGCGGCCAACAGCGCGAACAACTCATCCTGATTTTTCTGGAAGGGCGCAAGATTGCCGGCACTCGGCTGAAACAGCGCACCCAAAGCAAAGTCATGCTGGAAGCGGAAAGGCTCGCGCTCATGCATTTTTACGACGAAGCCGACAGTGCGTTGGCGCGTGAGCGGCTCATACAGAACACCGCGTTGCGGCAGATGCGTTTTCTCACCGGACAAAACATCCCGCCACGCCACGCGCCCTCCCCCGCCGGCGTCCCCGCCTGCCAGACACGAGAATCGCTCGCGCAAAACAGGGCGTCGCATCCCCTGCTCGCCAAGGCAAGGCAAAACATGGATTGGGCAGAAGCGCGCCTGCATCAGCCGCGTTATGGCGGCGTGGAAGCGGGTCTGCGACTGGGACATGCGCAGACGCATGATCTGGGCGGCAGCAATGGTCACGACACAATGATCGGATTGGAGGTCTCGATCCCCTGGGAATGGAAAACGCGGCGCAATGCCCAGGAATCACAGGATCGGGGACGCCGCGACGCGGCGGCGGAAGAATACGCGCAGATCGTCGCGCGATTCGAACTGGAATTCCAGAACGCCTGGGAACAATGGCAATTGGAAACACAATACGTCCAGGAGCGGACACGCCATTTCGTTGCCGCGCAGGAGGCGCTGCGCGTTGCCAGGCTGCGCCTTCCTTCCGAAGAGGGATGGACGCGACTGATCGCCGCGCAGCACGCGCTCTATACCGCCGCAATGGAAATCGTGAACGCGTTGCGCCAACAGGATATGGCGGCAACCGATCTCTGGCGGTACGCGCCGGATTGCCCGCTGCAAGAAATCACCGACGATCCGGCGCGCGCCATTCTGGCGCAAACCCAGGATGCCCTGTCGAAAAATACCCGGAAAACACCATGAAAACGCGCTGGTTTTTCTTGCCCATGATTTTATTGGCATTTTTTTGCGCGCATGCCGCGGAGGATCCGGATAATCTGGGCTGGTACGCTTGGAAAGGCATGGACTGGGTGGAGAAACAAAATCTGAGCGTGTTGCCTCCCGGCAGCCGCCGCCTGTTGTTGTCCTTTACGGCGCAAGAATGGGAACAGCTGACGCGGGACGCCCAAAACATGTCCCGTCTGGAACGCCTTCATCTCGTCGCCCGCGCGCGCGGCGTTTCGCTGGAACTGTTGCTGGGTGAACCGACCTGGGTCTTGCCGAAAGGCAGGCTGCGCCTGATGTCTTTGTTGCGCCAGATTCCAGGACGCTTTTTCGTCATGGCGCACCTGGATCTGGAACGCCATCAATTACCCGCCGATCGGCAAGGGAACTGGGAAACCCAGGTCATGAAAACCTTGCGCGAAGCCGTCGCGGCCAGCCCCATTCCCATTGCGCTGACCACGCATCATCGAGAATTGCGCCCTGGTTTCCTGCGTGCGCTGAACAAAGCGGGCGTACGCGAAATCGTGCCGATGATTTACGTGACCAACAATAATCGCGTCCTGGAAATCGTCCATGGATTCCCGCCGTTGCCCAAGGACATGACCTTATCCGTCGCGCAGAGCGTGGAACGCGATCTGCCGCGCGAAGAGAGCAGTTTTGCGCTGGGGAAAAACCAGTCGCTGGCGCATTGGCGTGCCCTTGCCCGCCAGTTGCGGACCATCCCGAATTTCAAAAGCATCATCATCCAATCCTGGGAAGATTATCAAAGCGCCATACCATGAAAATCCAGTTCGATGTCCCGCCGCTGTCCGCCGAAAAAAGCAGGGGCGTACCGGTAAAATATCCCGATGGAAAACGCCATGTGCCGCGTTGGCGTTGGTGGCTCTTGCTGGCCGCCATATTGGCCTTGCCTTTGTTTTTTCTGCTGCGCATGGGATGGGGCTTCCTGGACAAACGCAGCCCCGCCACCGTGATGGTGGAACAGATCGTGTTGCGCGCCCCGGTTTCCGCACAGATACAGGATATCGTCGGGGAAAATGTCCTGGTACAGGGCGGCGCAATCCTGGTAAAACTCGTGCAGCATGACGTCGACACGCCGCCTGTCGAGACAGAGAGTCTGCAAAGCGCGCTCTCCCTGGCGCAGGAACGCCTGCGCATAATGGCGTTGGAATTACGAAGACGGGAATCCCTGGAACGCCAGGGCGCGGCAACCCGACAGGAAGTGGAAAGCGCCCGTCTGCAATGGATCGAGGCGCAAAAGGAAATGGGCGTAGCCCAGCGCGATCTTGCCGCCAACACTATCCGGCGTCCGGATGCGACCATGGAACTTTTGTCGCCCGCGCCCGCAATCGTAATCCGCAATTTCGCGCGACAAGGCGAATGGGTACAGGCAGGCGAGGAACTCCTGGTTCTCCAGACGCCGAACGCTCCATGGATACAGGCTTTTCTTTCCCCGGAACAGATGGAATTCGCAACACCGGGGCAAGAGGCCACGCTGCTGTTCATGAATGGCTATCGCGCCGCCGCCGTGGTGGAAAAAATCCTCCCGGAAATCCAGCGCCTGCCTTCCGAGCGCGTTTCTCCTTTGGAAGCGCAATCTTCCGCCATTGTGGTGCGCCTGAAGCCGCTTGCCCCGCTACCGCCGGAATTGAGCATACACCGCTTGCCATTGGATGTCCGGTTCACGCCGACATGGCCATAGATCGCCGTCACCACGCGCAGCTCTGGCTTCCTTCTGCCGCTGATTTCCGGCACCGGGTCATCGCGCCTTGCCGCGCCAGCTTCCGGCCTCGGTGACGATCCAGTCCATCGGCAGATCGTGCGCGGCAACCGGCAGGCGCGCAACCCGGTTCAGCTCGAAGCCCACCCCGATCGCCAATGGCGGCGGCGCAAGGGCGGCCAGCGTGCGGTCGAAAAAACCGCCGCCATAGCCCAGACGAAATCCGGCCTCGTCGAACGCCAGCAGCGGAATCAGCAGAACATCCGGCCGCAGCCAATCCCCTGAAGCCGGTGTGGGAATGCCGTAGCGATCCGGGAAAAGTTCCGTCTCCGGCGTCCAGCCGCGAAAGGCCAGCGGCCTGTCCGCCGCCGTGACCACGGGCAAGGCCAGCGGCGTCGCCCAGGCGGACAGGGCTGCGCGCACATCCGGCTCATTCTGAACCGGCCAGCAAAAACCCACCACGGCTCCCGGCGCAGCGGGAAAACGCGCCGCAAGCCGTGCGCAAATCAGCGCCGACCAGCAGGCCACGGTCTCCGGGGCAAGCGCGCCGCGCGCCGCCAACATACGCTGACGCAGGTGCTGGCGCGCGGTGGCGAAATGTTCTTCTGGCATATTGGTAGACAAACCGTTCATCTCATGTTGCAATGCAAAACCCGTTTTCCAGCACGGAATCTAGCACAATGTGGTCTTTCCGACGTTTTCCGCACCTGTTCGGCCTGGGGCTGCTGCTTTTTGCCGGCAGCATGGCCAGCCTGCCTGTCATCGCGCAGGAAACTTCCGGCGACCAGATTTTCCTCAGCGCCCGCGAGGCTTTCCAGAAAGGGAAGCGCGCGCAACTGGAACGCCTTGCCGAAACTCTCAAGGCAGAAACCCATCCGCTCGCCGACTATGCCGAATACTACCTGCTGCGTCAGAACCTGGAAAAAGGGGATGATTCCGGGACGCCGGATTTTCTGCAACGGCGAAACGGGGACTGGCTGGGCGAGCGCCTGCGCAGCGAATGGCTGAAAACGCTTGCCAACCGCGCGGACTGGACGGAACTCGCGCGACAGGGCGCGCGTCTTGCCCAGCCCGACAGGGAAGCGCGCTGCTTCATTCTGCTTGCCCGGATGCGCCAGAATGAAAGCGCCGCCTTTGCGGAGGCGCGCGCCCTGTGGCCCGCGCTCACCGATACCAGCGACGGCTGCCAGCGTCTGATGCTGGCGGTGGAAAACCGTCTCGCGCCGGAAGAACGCTGGCCGCGCATGCGCCTCCTCGCCGAACACAAGCGCCTGAAATCATTGCGCCGGATGCTGCTCGCGCTGCCGCAAGCGCCAGACGCCAAAGCAATCGACGCGGCGCTGGACAAACCCGCGTCCTGGCTCACCCACCTTGCGCCGGAGCGTCTTGCGCAACGTTCCATCCGGGGACTGGTGACGCTGGCGCTACAAGGTCTGGCCAGAAACGATCCGGCCTTCGCCGCCGGACAAATGGCGCGCTGGGGCGTACTGCTGGACGCGGACGAAGCCGCCTGGGTCTGGGGGCAGATTGGTCTGCAAGGCGCGTTGCGCCACATGGACACGGCGGCGCTCTGGTTTTCGCGCAGCCGCGCCGCACAGCTTTCCAGCGCGGGCGCGGAATGGCGCGCGCGCAGCGCCCTGCGCCGCATGAACTGGAAAATGGTGCGCCTCGCCATTGAGGAAATGCCGGAAAAACTCCAGGAAAAACCGGAATGGATCTATTGGCGGGGACGCGCCCTGCAAGCGGAAAAGCATGAAGCCGAAGCGCGCAAATGCTTCGAGCGGCTTTCCGGCCAGTCCCATTTCTACGGCAACCTCGCCGACGAGGAACTGGGACGCACCGTGGTGTTGCCGCCTTTTGCGCAAGCGCCGCTCGCCACGGAACTTGCCTTCGTGCAGACGCATTCGGGCATTCTCCGGGCGCTGTTGCTGTTCCGGCTGGATTTGCGGCTGGAGGCGCTGCGCGAATGGAACTGGAGCACGCGCGGAATGACGGATCGCCAGTTGCTCGCCGCCGCCGAAGTCGCGCGGCAGAACGGTCTCTACGACCGCGCCATCCACAGTGCCGACCGCACGCGCGGCCAGCACGATTATCGTCTGCGCTATCTTTCGCCCTTTCTCGAACAGGTGCGCCCCATCGCCCGCGAACGGGGCGTGGAGGAAACCTGGATCTATGGCCTCATGCGCCAGGAAAGCCGCTTTGTCATCGCGGCGAAATCCTCGGTGGGCGCTGCGGGTCTGATGCAGTTGATGCCCGCAACCGCGCGCTGGGTAGCGAACAGGATCGGCCTTTCCGGCTACAATCCACGCCACGTGCATGACCCGGACATCAATCTGCGCCTGGGCGTCGCCTATATGCAGATGACCCTGGAGGCGCTGGACGATCATCCCCTGCTGGCTTCCGCCGCCTACAACGCGGGGCCGGGACGGGCGCGCAAATGGAAGGCGGACATTCCGCTGGAAGGCGCCATCTACGCCGAAACCATTCCCTTCGACGAAACCCGCGATTACGTCAAGAAAGTCATGAGCAACACCCACTATTACGCGCTCCTTTTCAACGGCAAATCTCCCCCACTGCACGCGCGGCTGGGTACGGTGGCAGGCAGGACGGCAAACGCGCCCCCCATCGCGCTGCCGTAACGCATGGCGGGAAAGGTGCGAACATGAAAATCTACCGGGTTGGCGGCGCGGTGCGGGATACCCTTCTGGGACGTCCTGTTTCCGACTGCGATTACGTGGTGGTGGGCGCAAGCCCCAAAGAATTGCTGGCGCGGGGGTTTTTGCCCGTCGGCAGGGATTTTCCCGTCTTCCTGCATCCCGAAACCCGCGCGGAATACGCGCTCGCCCGCACCGAGCGCAAAAGCGGTCACGGCTATCACGGCTTTGTGTTCCATACCGCGTCCAACGTGACGCTGGAAGAAGACCTTGCCCGCCGCGATCTCACCATCAACGCGATGGCCGAAGACAGGAACGGCAGGATCATCGATCCCTTCGGCGGACGCTGCGATTTGCGGAACAAGGTGCTGCGCCATGTGAGCGATGCGTTCGCGGAAGACCCGGTGCGCATTCTGAGACTGGCCCGTTTTGCCGCCCGTTTCGGTGATTTTTCCATCGCGCCGGAAACCCTGATACTGGCGCGCGACATGGTGCGGGCGGGGGAGGTCGACCATCTGGTTGCGGAACGGGTCTGGCAGGAAATCGCGCGGGGGCTGATGGAAGAACATCCCGAACGGATGTTCAAGGTGCTGCGCCGCTGCGGCGCGCTGGCGCGTCTGCTGCCGGAAGTCGACCAGCTTTTCGGCGTGCCGGAGCGCCCCGACTATCACCCGGAAGGCGATTCCGGCGAACACGTCCTGCTCGTCCTCGCCCAGGCCGCGCGGATGCGCTTTCCACTTGCCGCCCGCTTTGGCGCGTTGACCCACGATCTGGGCAAGGGACTGACGCCACACACGGAATGGCCCAGCCATCGCGGCCATGACCTGCGCGGCGAAGTGCCCGTCCTCGCGCTGTGCGAACGCCTGAAAGTTCCCGCCGAACTGCGCGAAACCGGACGCCTCGCCGCCCGCGAACACATCCAGATTCACCGCCTCGCCGCCCGCCGCAACGCGGAACAGGCCGAAGCCATGACGGCCTTGCTGGAACGCTGCGACGTGCTGCGCCGTCCGGCCCGCTTCGAGGCGCTGCTCCTCGCCTGCGAATCCGATTACCGGGGCAGGCTGGGTTGGGCGGAAAAGCCCTGGCCGCAAGGCGCAATCTGGCGTCGCGCCGCGGCGGCAATGCGCGGCCTCAATGCTGGCGCCATCGCCCACGCCGCCCCCACGCCCGCCGACATTCCCCACCACCTGCACGCCGCCCGCGTCGAGGCCGTACAGGCTGTGTTGGCGGAAATCAGGAATCAGGATTCGGAAGCTGTTCCCGATTTTCGCCAGGGCGCTTTTTTGTAACGCTGGCTTGATTTTTGTCTGTGCCCGAATGGAATCATGCGAGCGTGACGCGCCGTCCCGTGTGCGGCAACTGGCGTGCGTGCGCGACAGCCTCGCCGATGATGAGAATGGCAGGCGTGGCGCACTGCGCGGCCATTGCTTCAAGCTGATCCAGAGTACCGAGGACGGTGGTCTGTTCCGGGCGGTCGATATGGGCAACGAAGGCGGCGGGCGTGGTGAGCGGCACGCCGTGGCGGCGGGCGCTTTCCCGGATTCTGGCCGCGAAGCTCCAGGCCATCAGAACGATGACGGTATAGGGCAGTGTGTTCAGAAGCGGAATCCAGTCTTCGTTGAAACGGGCTTCCTTCAGGTGTGCCGAAACGACAAGCGCCCCTGTGGAAACGGCGCGCAAGGTCGGCGGAATACCGCCCGCGCGACAACCGGCAAGAAAGGAGGAAACGCCATTGACGATTTCCGGCACGATGCCATGTTCCAGCAGGAAAGCCGCTTCCTCGAACACGCGCCCGAACAGCATGGGGTCGCCGCCTTTCAGGCGTCCCACCCGCAGCCCCTGCCGGGCGAATGCAAGCAGCCGGGCATTGATTTCTTCCTGGGTGAAGGCGGTTTTTCCCTTGCGTTTGCTGACGTCGACGCGGCGGCAATCGGGGGGGAGCAAGGCCACGATTTCCGGGTCTGCCAGCGCGTCGATCAGGGCAACCTCCAGAAAGGGCAAGAGACTCAGAGCGCGCAGGGTGAGGTTGTCCCGGCTGCCGGGACCACAGCCGATGAGAAAAACCTTTCCGGGAACATTGGTTTCGTTTGCCGCCATCCCTGCCTTCTTTTGTGTCCGCGCGGCGGTAAGTGCCCGATAAAACGCGGCGCTTTTGCGTGGCAATACGGCGGCGATGAGGTCGCGGATGCGTTGCGCGTAACGCGGCGATGTGCCGCCGCTGCTGACGGAAACGCAAAGATCGTGGTCACGCACGGTTGCGCTGAAATAGAAATCGCAAAACTCCGGCTGGTCTACGCAGTTGAGCCAATAGCCTTGCGTCTTGCGTGCTTCCCACAGGGTACGGGAAAGTGCCGCATCGCCCGTGGCGTTCACCAGAATATCCCAGCCTTTGGCGTACTGGAAATCGAAACGTTCGAGGCGAAATTCGGCAAGGCGCGCGCGGTTTTCGGCAAAGAAGGGATCGCGCTCGGCCTGCGCGATGACCCCCAGGGCGCAATCGCTTTGCAGAATTGCCCGCGCCTTCTGCGCGGCGGCATGGCCTGCGCCAATCAGCAGGATACGTTTGGGAGTGAGCGCGAGGGGAAGCACATTCATTTTTACTGGTCGGTTTCTGCTTCCTGCCTGCCTCATGTCTCCGCGGGCAGCAACGAGGGTTCGCTTTCCGGTTGCGCGTCGGCGGGCGGGGGGAAGAGGACTGTTTCCTTGAGCAGGCCGACGCCCGCGCCGCGCCGGGCGCGTTGTCCCAGATGCTGGAGGCCGGAGAGGATTTCCTTGGGGCGGTTGCGGAAAACCCCGCGCGCGCATACCGCCGCGCCGGGAACGATGAGCGTCTGTTTCAGGCTTTCCCCTTCTTTCAGCGCAATGATTTGCACGCCCTTGCCGCCGGAAAGATGTTTCATCTGGGCAAGCGGGAAGAGGAGCAGACGCCCATCGGCGGAGAGCGCCGCAAGGTGGGCGCGGGTTGTGTCCACTTCCGGGGGCAGGATTTGCGGCGGCAGGATCAGCGCCTTTTCTTCCACGGTCAAAAATGCCTTGCCTGCCTTTTGCCGGGAGAAAAGATCGGCCAGTTGGCAGATAAAACCGTAACCGGAGCTTTTGGCGATGAAAAGTTCGATTTCCGGTTTGCCCGCGAGCACATGCGCGATGCGTCCGTTGCCGAGTTCGACGAAGGAGGAAAGCGGCGCGCCCATGCCGCGCCCGTCCGGCAGTTGCGCGACGGCAACCGTATAGGCGCGTCCGTCGCTGGCAAGGAGGGCGAGGTTATCCACCGAGCGGCATTCGAGCGCGGAGGCGAGACGGTCGCCTTCCTTGAAGGCAACGCCGGAAAGGTCAAGGCCATGTCCCTGCCGCACTCGCGCCCAGCCTTTTTCGGAGACGATCACCGTGACGGCCTCGTCGGTGACGGCGGCAACGGCGGAGCGGGAGACCGTTTCGGCACGCTCGATCAGGGTACGGCGGGAATCCCCGTGTTTTTGCGCGTCGGCGCGGATTTCGCCGATGACCAGTTTTCTGAGCAACGCCGTGTTATCGAGCAACGTTTCCAGCCTTGTTTTTTCCTCGTTCAGGTTTTGCAGTTCCTGTTCGATGCGAATGCCTTCCAGCCGCGCCAGTTGCCGCAGGCGGATTTCCAGAATGTCCTCGGCCTGCCGGTCGGAAAGGGCAAAGCGCGCGATCAGGGCCGGTTTGGGTTCGTCGGATGCGCGGATGATGCGAATCACTTCATCCAGGTTGAGAAAAACGATGTGCCGCCCTTCCAGGATATGGATGCGATCCAGCGCCTTGTCGAGACGGAAGCAGGTGCGGCGGGTAACGGTCGTCGTGCGGAAACGGCACCATTCACCGACGAGATCGGCGAGCGTCTTCTGGCAGGGACGCCCATCCAGTCCCACGGCGACGAGGTTGATGGGGGCGGAGGTTTCCAGCGAGGTGTGCGCGAGGAGCAGCGCGATGAATTCCTCCCGATCCTGGCGGGAACTCGCGGGTTCAAGGACGAGGCGCACGTCGTCATCCTTGCCGGATTCGTCGCGGGCGCGGTCGAGATGCGCGGCAAAGAGGCTTTTCAGTTGCGCGGCGGATTGATCTATCGTCTTCTTGCCCGCCCTGGGCAGCGGATTGGTGATGGCGCCGATTTCCGAGAGCACTTTCGCGGTAGAAACGCCGGGCGGCAATTCCTTCACCACGACCTGCCAGGCGCCGCGCGCCAGTTCCTCGAATTCACAGCGCGCGCGCACTCGGAGGCTGCCGCGTCCGCTGCGGTAGGCGGCGGCGATGTCGGCAGGGGAGGAAATGATCTGGCCGCCGCCGGGATAATCCGGACCGGGCAGATGCGCGAGCAGGTCTTCGGTTGTCGCGTCCGGGTGTTCCAGTTTGTGGATGGCGGCGGCGGCTACCTCCCTGAGATTGTGCGGCGGAATTTCCGTCGCCATGCCCACCGCGATGCCGGAAGCGCCGTTCAGCAGCGTAAAGGGCAGGCGCGCGGGCAGAAAGACAGGTTCTTGCAACGCGCCATCGTAGTTGGGCTGGAAGTCGACCGTGCCTTCGGCGAGTTCGGCCAGCAGAAGATCGGCCATGGGGGTGAGGCGCGCTTCGGTGTAACGCATGGCGGCGGCGTTGTCGCCATCGCGCGAGCCGAAATTGCCCTGCCCGTCGACCAGCGGGTAACGCAGCGAAAAGGGTTGCGCAACCCGCACCATCGCGTCGTAGGCGGAAGCGTCGCCGTGCGGGTGGTATTTACCCAGCACGTCGCCCACCACGCGGGCGGATTTGACGGGCTTCGCGGTTGGCGACAATCCCAGTTCGCGCATGGTGTAGAGCACGCGCCGCTGCACGGGTTTCTGGCCGTCGCGCACATCGGGCAAGGCGCGTCCCTTGACCACGGCGACCGCGTATTCCAGGTAGTCGCGTGAGGCGGATTCGTGCAGCAGCACGCTGTTGCCGTCGTCGTCTTCCTGTATCTGGAGCGCAAGGCCGGGCGGAGGTGGGGGAGGAGCATCCTGCACGAAGAGATCGGGCGTATCGGAATCGTTGGAAGACATGGTGCGTTCAGGCGGGCGCAAGCGCCGGGAAGATGGAAGCGAAAGAGCGCGCTATTCTAAACGAAGGCAGACGAAGGCCGTTCCTGAATCTGCGGCAGGGTACAATCCAGAGTGACGAGGTGGAGGGAAACGCATGGGGAGCTTCCTTCACTTCCAAGCTTCCCGGAATATACAGGGCGCGGCTTTTCCTTTAGAATCCGCCCTTCTTTCTGAACAAGGCGGCCTTGGGTTTGCTTCCCTCTGGTCGCCGTTCCTGTTTTTGAGGCGGCGACGCGCGTTGTCACGTCGTTTCCCCGTCAACCTGAACGTTTGAGGCGATGCCATGTCGCACCTGATGAACACCTACGCCCGCCAGCCCGTTGCCTTCACACACGGTGCGGGTTGCTTCCTGACCGACAGCGAAGGCAAGACCTATCTGGACGCGCTTTCCGGCATTGCGGTAAACACCCTGGGACACGCGCACCCCAAACTTGTTGCCGCGCTCGCCGGGCAGGCGCAGCGGGTCATACATGTTTCCAATCTCTACCATATTCAGGAAGCTGAGGCGCTTGCCGATGCGCTGGCGCGGATTTCCGGCTTGCAGGAAGTCTTTCTCTGCAATTCCGGCGCGGAAGCGAACGAGGCGGCGATCAAGCTCGCCCGTTTTTATGGGCACAGGCGCGGGATTGATCGTCCCGTGGTAGTGGTCATGGACAACGCCTTCCACGGACGCACGCTGGCGACGCTTTCCGCCACCGCCAACCCAAAGGCGCAAAAAGGCTTCGAGCCGCTGGTGGAAGGATTCCTCCGCGTGCCTTTCGACGATCTCGACGCCGTGCGCGCGCTGGCGGACAACGCCAACGTTGTCGCGGTCATGCTGGAAGCATTGCAGGGAGAAGGCGGGGTAACGCCCATCTCCAGTCCCACCCTGCAAGGCTTGCGCGCGCTGTGCGACGCGCAAGAATGGTTGCTTGTCTGCGACGAGGTGCAATGCGGCATGGGGCGCACCGGCCAATGGTTTGGCTACCAGCACGCGGAAGTGTTGCCGGATGTGGTCACGCTTGCCAAGGGGCTGGGTTCCGGCCTGCCGATTGGCGCCTGCCTTGCCGGCGGGCGGGCGGCGGGGTTGTTTGCGCCCGGCAATCACGGCTCCACCTTCGGCGGCAATCCGCTCTCCTGCCGGGCGGCGCTTGCCACGCTCGAAGTCATTGAAACGGAAGGGCTGCTTGCCCGCGCCGAAGCGACGGGTGCACTCTTGCAGCGCGAACTCAAGCGCGCGCTGGCGGGCGCGGCCGGGGTCAAGGCCATTCGCGGCAAGGGGCTGATGCTGGGCATCGAGCTGGATCGTCCCTGCGGCGCGCTGGTGGACAAGGCGCGGGAAGCGGGTTTATTGATCAACGTCACGCACGATAGCGTTATCCGTCTTCTGCCCGCCCTCATTTTCGGCGAGGCGGAAGCGCGGCAACTGCTCGCCCTGCTCGTACCGCTTATCCTGGATTTTCTGAAAGGCTGAATCATGACGCATCGCCATTACCTCCAGTTCAAGGATTTTTCCCGCGCGGAATATGATTATCTTTTCGCCCGCGCGGCCTTCATCAAGCAGAAATTCAAGGGTTACGATCCGCACCGCTCGCTTTTCGACCGTACCCTGGTGATGATTTTCGAGAAGGCGAGCACCCGCACCCGCCTGTCGTTCGAGGCTGGCATCCAGCAACTGGGCGGCACGGCCATCTATCTCAACACCCGCGATTCGCAACTGGGGCGCGGCGAGCCGGTTTACGATTCGGCGCAGGTGATTTCCCGCATGTGTGATCTCATCATGATTCGCACCTTTGAACAGACGATGGTGGAACAGCTTGCCGCCGCCTCCAGGGTGCCGGTCATCAACGGTCTCACCAACGAATATCATCCCTGTCAGGTGCTGGCGGATGTATTCACCTTCATCGAGCAGCGCGGCGCGATCCAGGGTAAAACCGTGGCCTGGGTCGGCGACGCCAACAACATGTGCAACACCTGGCTGCAAGCCGCCGAAGTGCTGGATTTCAAGGTGCATGTATCCAGTCCAGAGGGGTACGGCATCCATCCCGACCGGCTGGGGCTTGCCAGTTCCGCCCATTTCGAAACCTTTGCCGATCCGATGGAAGCCTGCAAGGGCGCGCATCTGGTCACCACCGACGTATGGACTTCCATGGGCTTTGAAGCCGAAAACGAGGCGCGCAAAAAAGCCTTTGCCGATTGGTGCGTAGACGAGGAAATGATGGGCGTGGCGAACCGGGATGCCGTGTTCATGCACTGTCTGCCCGCGCATCGCGGCGAGGAAGTGACCGCCGGGGTGATCGACGGCCCGCAATCGGTGGTTTGGGACGAAGCCGAAAATCGCCTGCACGCGCAAAAGGCGCTGATGGAATTCCTGCTGTTGGGGCAGCAACCGCAATAGGGCTGGCCGTGATGTTCTATTCCCTCCTGCGCCATTTTCTCTTTCGTCTGGATGCCGAAACGGCGCATTGTCTCGCGCTGCATGGTCTTTCCCTGGCGCATCGGGTTGGCGTGAATGGCTGCCTTGCGCCGCCCCCGGTGCAGGATCCCGCAACGCTCATGGGGCTGCATTTTCCCAATCGGGTCGGCCTGGCGGCGGGTCTGGACAAAAATGGCGAATACATCGACGCGCTTGCCGCGCTGGGTTTCGGGCATATCGAAGTCGGCACGGTCACGCCGCGTCCGCAAGCCGGCAATCCGCGTCCGCGCCTGTTCCGGCTGCCGCAGGCGGAAGCCATCATCAACCGCATGGGGTTCAACAACGCGGGGGTGGAGGCGCTTCTGCACAATGTCCGCCGCGCGGAATTCCCGAAAAAAGGCGGCATTCTGGGGGTCAATATCGGCAAGAACGCCGATACGCCGCTGGAGCGCGCGCATGAGGATTATCTTTTCTGTCTGGAAAAAGTCTATGCCGAGGCGAGCTACGTCGCGGTCAATGTTTCCAGTCCCAACACCCAAAACCTGCGCGAACTGCAAAAAGACGCGGCGCTGGATCACCTGCTGGCCGCCTTGCAGACGGCGCGGGAAAAATTGCGCGAGCGGCATGGCCGGGAAACGCCGCTGTTGCTCAAGATTGCGCCGGATCTGGAAGACAGCCAGATCACCGCGATTGCCGACGCCCTGCGGCGGCATCGCATGGATGGCGTGATCGCCGCCAACACCACGCTTTCCCGCGCCGGGGTGGAACATCTGCCGCACGGCAACGAAAGCGGCGGTCTTTCCGGCGCTCCGGAATTTCGTCTGGCGACCACGGTGCTGGGCAAACTCGCGCACGCGCTGCAACGGGAAGTGCCCATCATCGGCGTGGGCGGCATCCTGAAAACGGAAGACGCCCGCGCCAAACTCGCCGCCGGAGCGAGCCTGGTTCAGCTTTACACAGGCTTTGTTTACAAGGGGCCGGAATTTGTCCGCGCTGTCGCGCAGGAACTGGCCAAAACATCCGCCTGAACCATCGCCTTCCTTGTCCGAGCCACACAGGTAGAAACGCATGAGTGTCCCCCACGAAAAACCCCTTTTGCTGCTTTACAGCAGTCGCTTCGGCCACAGCCGCAAAATTGCGGAGACGATTGCCGGAGAATGGCGGACCGCGGGTCTGGCGGTGGAACTTGCGGAATTGACGCCGGATATCCGCCCCGAACCCGCGCGGCATTCCGGGCTGGGACTGGTGATGTCCGTGCGTTATGGTCATTTTGCCCGTGACGCCTTCCGCCTGGCACGGGAATCCGGGACATGGCTACAGACAGCGCCGACCCTGTTGGTCACGGTTTCCCTGACCGCGAGAAAGCCGGAAAAGCGCAGCCCGGAAACCCATCTCTACACCCGCAAATTCCTGAAGAAAACCGGCTGGCAACCAACGCGGGTACTTGTTGCGGCCGGGGCACTGGAGTATTCACGCTACAACTTCGTGGATCGCGCCTGCATTCGTCTCATCATGTGGCTGATGAAGGGCGAAACCGACGGCGTTTCCACCGTGGATTACACCGATTGGGAAGCCGTGCGCACTGCCGCGCGGGATTTTGCCGCGGGAATTGCCGGAACGGGAACCGTTCTGCCAAACCTCAACAAACCTGCTGGCCAGACCGCTTATTGCGGCCTGACGTAGAAGTTCAGGGGCGCGCTGCTTACGGCATCCCTCTGGAACGAAATGTCAGGCGATGACCGGCGATGGTGTATCGGAAATTCAGGATGTATCATGCCTTTACCACGGGCGTGAAATCCGACCATTGTTCGATACGGAAGGCGCGGATGTCGCGCACAGACTTGGGAAACCACGCGCGGGCGCGTA
>JAISWQ010000027.1 GCA_031271025.1 Zoogloeaceae bacterium
ATACGGATGCGGCGCGCTCCCCTTCTCCCCCACTGGGAGAAGGTGGCTCGAAGGGCAGGATGAGGGAGCGGGGAGAAGCGAAAAGCGACGGGCCAAAAGCCGCGCGGTTGCCGGGTTCCGGCGCTTCAGTTATGACAAATGCGGGGGGGGGGGTGAATTGGATGTCATTACAGACAGGGCGTTCATGCGATTCTCCGGCGTGGGAAAAGACACTCCCCGGAGGAAAAATCCACGGGGAACCAGAATAAATTATCCGCCACATTCTTGACGTTGCGCAACGGAAATTTACAATTCGGGATCAGGAAGCAGGGGCGGCCCTCGTGGCCGCCCTTTGGGAAGTCGAGGGGCGAAGCACCGCGCTGATTTTCCTCCACCTTCGTCATTGCGAGGGCGAAGCCCGTGGCAATCCAAGCGGCGGTTCCGTTTTCCGAAACGCTGGGGAAACCCCAAGGCCGCCTGGATTGCCACGGCGCTGCGCGCCTCGCAATGACGAAGATGGGGGGAAGTGACGGGGTGGGGGGAAAAATGGCGTTTGACCGACAGCCCTGAAGGGCTGTCGCTGATTTTTGCTGCGCACCACGACACCGCTCCCCGCATGTTGGAATGGGGTATTTCAAGAAGAACGCCTGCGGTTGAGCCTTGAGTTATAGTACACCTATCAAAAATATACTATAGCCAATCCTTGAAATCGTGGAATCCCAATCCGTCCTGACCCAGACCCTCTATGCGCAACTGCGTGACGAGGCTTTGTCATATGCGCTTTCCATCTTCGAAAACGGGATGGCGGGCAGTCCCTATGTGGCGACGATCAAGGGCAGAGCCTATATTTACTGGCAGGTGCCGATGCCGCAAGGGGGTACGAAAAGCAGGTATCTGGGGGCGGATAATCCCGAAACGCAGACGTTGGTGGAGCGTCTGCGGACGCGAAAACAGGCGACGGACGGAGCCTTGTCCGCTTTGAGCGCCACAACCCGCGTCTATCTGAGCAGCGGCGGCGCAGAGATTGAACCAGCGCATTTCAAGATCATGGATTGGCTTGCCCGACACGGACTGTTCAGCAAGGGACTGGTGGTGGTCGGCAGTCACGCTTTTGCCAGCATCGGCAATGCCCTGGGCGTGCGCTGGGGAACCTCGTCCCGAACGACGGACATGGATTTTGCGCGCCCTGACGGCATACAGCTTGCCATCATGGGCAACCGCGAAACGATCAATGTCCCGGAAATCGTCAAAGCGCGGGATCCATCGTTTTCAGAAATCTGTGGTCTGGACATTCGGGAACCCTCGACTTCTCTCCTCAGTCGCAAAACCCGCGTTCGCATCGACTTTCTCACCAACAAAACCCACTGGAGCGACAACAAGCCGCGTTTCTTCGCAGATCTGGGCATTACCGCAGAACCCTTGGAACACATGGATTATTTGATCGGCAAAACCTTTCCAGGTCTTCTGATCGGCAGAACCCACGCCATTCCGGTCATGCTGCCCGATCCCGCCCACTTCGCCGTGCACAAGCTCATCATCAGGCGGGCAAACGGCTTTGAACAGAAAACGAAAAAAGATATTCTGCAAGCAACCGAGATCATCGCCGCCCTGCGGGAAAACGGCGGGGAATCCGATCTGCTCGAAGCGGTTCGCGCCTTGCCGCAAGGCGGCAAAAATCGTTTGCATCGCGTTCTCCCGGCAATTCCCGATGAGGATGCCCGGAAAATCATTGAAAACATCCTGGGCGCCCCTGAAAGCACAGGCGAACCGGAGGATGTTTTTCCCGGTTTTTGAAGCAACCTGTGGCAACGATTTTCCCCCCTGCTTGCGCGTACTGTGCGCTTCAAGGGGCGCCGGGAAACGGATCTTCCGCCTCTCGCCACGCCGGACACACAAAAGAACGCCGCGCTGACGGCAGGCGGTGTAGACTTTCAGGGCTATATTCCTTTCGCCTGGTATGCCATGAAACATGATCGTTACGCCGTTTTCGGAAACCCTGTCTCCCATTCCCTGAGTCCCCGCATTCACGCGGCCTTCGCGGCCCAGACCGATCAGGATCTCACCTATGACGCCTGGCTTGCGCCGCTGGATGGGTTTGCCGCCTCCGTGCGCCGCTTTGCCGCCGAGGGTGGGCGCGGCGCGAACGTGACCGTGCCCTTCAAGGAAGAAGCCTTCCGCCTTTGCGACCTGCTCACCCCCCGCGCCCGCGATGCCGGGGCGGTCAATACCCTGAGCCTGGAAGACGGTCTCATCCAGGGCGACAACACCGACGGCGTTGGCCTCGTCCACGATCTTGAACACAATCTGGGCTGGCCGCTGGCGGGCAAGCGGATCCTGATCATTGGCGCGGGCGGCGCAGCGCGTGGCATTTTGCCGCCGATCCTGGGGCAGCGTCCGGCGCGGCTGGTGCTGACCAACCGCACCTCCGCCAAGGCCGAGGCGCTGGTCGACGAGTTCGCCCAAGCGCCGGATTCACCGCTTGCGGCCTTTCCGCTGGAACAGCTTGGCGAAGCCTTCGATATCGTCATCAACGCCACCTCCGCCAGTCTTTCCCACGTCCCCCTGTCTTTGCCCGACCGGGTTTTCGCGCCGGACAGCCTCGCCTACGACATCATGTACGGCCAGCACACGCCCTTTCTCGAACAGGCGCAAAAAGCCGGCGCAAGCGTCATTTCCGACGGGCTGGGCATGTTGGTGGAACAGGCCGCCGAAGCCTTCTATGTCTGGCGCGGCCTGCGTCCCCTCACCCGCCCCGTGCTGGACATGTTGCGCGCGGAATATTGAGCGCGGCGGCCAATCGGGAATCTCCTGGGGCCCCCATGATGCGCGCCTTCCGTCTTGCCGTCCGCCTGCTCAAATGGGGTATCTTGCTCGTCGTCGGTCTCTTCCTGATGGTGCAACTCTGGTTTTTCGGCTGGGTTTTCTGGTGGAAATACACGCCGCCAGAGGAAACCCGGTTCATGCGTCTGCGCCTTGCCGAACTGCGCGCCACCCGCCCGGAAGCCGAACTCCAATACCGCTGGGTATCCTATGCCAACATCTCCCCGCAACTGAAACGCGCCCTGATCGCCGCCGAGGACGCGCACTTTGTCGAACACGAAGGCTTTGACTGGGAGGGCATACAGCAGGCGATGCAAAAAAACGAAAAGAAAGGCCGCTTTGTCGCGGGCGGTTCCACCATCTCGCAACAACTGGCGAAAAACCTGTTTTTGAGTCCTGACCGCTCACTTCCGCGCAAGGGACAGGAGGCCATCATCACCCTGATGCTGGAAACGCTCTGGGACAAGGAACGTATTTTCGAGGTTTACCTGAACGTCATCGAATGGGGCAACGGCGTCTTTGGCGCGGAAGCCGCCGCGCAGCACTATTACAGGAAATCCGCCGCCAGACTCAATGCCGCCGAAGCCGCCAAACTCGCCGCGTTGGTTCCCAACCCCCGCTACTACGACACGCACCGCAACGCCAAGGGACTCGCGCGCAAAACCAGCATCCTCCTGAAACGCATGTCGGCCTCGCAAACGCCGGAACCAATACGAGAAACAGCCAAGGGAACGGAAACCCGTCGAACCGCGATTGGCGATTGAAGAAAAAATGAAATTACAGCGCGCTCGTCCTGGTGTGCAATTAAAGTGGCGAATAAAACCTCTCGTCACAAGCGAGGGGCGAAGCGGCGCGGCAATCCATGCGGCGGTTCGGTCGCCCGAAACGCCGGGGCAAGCTGCAAGGCCGACTGGATTGCCACGGGAAACCCAGACTCTGTTCCAGCGTCTTCCATGAATGTATGCAAGCCGTTGAAAACGTTTGGTTTTCTTCTTTTCGTTGTCTGCCAAAGGCGGCTGGAATCCACTTGCAGCCGAGACTTTCAAGTCCATTTTTCAGTCCATCTTCAGGGGTGGGACGGATTCCGTTTTGTTGCTGGCGCAACGGGAGGAGCGGCGGAACAATTCAGGCCATGACTCGACAACCTGAAGGAGTTCAGCATCATGGCACTCACCGACACGGCAGTCCGGCAGGCGAAGGCCACCGGCAAAGCCTATACCCTCGGCGACATGGATGAGCTGTCCCTCGCGGTTTCCCCGCAGGGTGGTAAATCGTGGCATTTTCGTTACAGATGCAAGAGGGTTTGAGTCGATGGTTGTACTTGCACGAACGAACCTCTATACTGAATGACCATTTGATGGGTCACGGAGTTCATCATGCACATATGGCCTGTTCACGACGCCAAGGCGCATTTCAGTGAATTGCTGGAAGCTTGCACCACATTGGGGCCGCAAACGATCACCCGACGGGGAACCGAAACGGCAGTCGTCGTCAGTGTTACCGAGTGGAAACGCCTGAATCACGCCTCTCCGAGATCATTGAAAGAACTCCTGCTTGCCGATGCTGGACGTTTTGAGTTGTCCATCCCGCCACGCGGACAAGGGAAGCATCGGCAGGGTAGCGCATATGTTTCTTCTTGATACCAATGTCGTTTCCGAATTGCGTAAACCTCGTCCTCATGGCGCGGTATTGGCATGGATTGCGACTATCCCCGATACCGATCTGCGCTTGAGCGCCGTGACACTGGGGGAGATTCAGGCAGGCATTGAGATCACCAGAGAACAGGATCCTGACAAGGCCAATGAAATCGAAGCCTGGGCACGGCAAATCGCTACGCTTTACAACGTGCTTCCCATGGATGCCGAAACCTTTCGCTTGTGGGCAAAACTGATGCACCGAAAAACGAACACTGCCCATGAAGACGCCATGATTGCCGCGACGGCCATGCAATACGCGCTTACGGTAGTTACTCGAAATACACGGGATTTCGAGCATTTCCCCGTTACTCTGCTGAATCCTTTTGATGGCACTGAAAGGGCATTGTGAAATATTTGGTAGAGATAAGTGTTACGGCCTGACGTGCAGCTTTCCGCCGTGCGCCTGGAAGACCGGGCGCTGTTCCAGGTGGAAAGCTGCCCGGAAGAACGCCACGCGCTGGCGGAATAAAACCGGGAAAAGACGACACAGATGCTGGCATCACGCCAATGAACTGTCCGTACGCAACGAAAGCCAGGCATAACGATGAAATTATGGTTACAATCCGGAAACCAAACCGCAAAAAACACGACGCCATCTTCAAACATGACCAGCCCGTTCTTTTATCGTCTCGTACGCCAGGCGTTTCCCTATACGATTACCCGCGACCATTATACCCTGCGCACGAATGACAACGGCTCGCCCGCCATGTTGTCGGCGATCATGCAAGCGATTCGGGAAGATGACAAGGAAAAGCACGGGAAACAGTTTTATCGTCTTCCCATGCCGGAAGGCGCGTTGTTTTTCAAACGCAAATTTTTTGACAGCAGCAAACGCAAGTTGCGGCTGACGTTAGGGAAGTTCGGACAGTATGGAAGTCTCGACTGGCCGCTGGAAGAAATTCGCAACACAGTGGCCGTCAATGCCCTTGGCATCGAATCCCCCTTGTTGCGCGGGTATGGCGTTCTGCGCGGAAAATGGGGATTGGTCGAGGAAGTTCACCTGCTCTTCGATTTTCTGGAAGGCTACACAAGCTGTAATCTTTTCCTGGATGCCTCAAATGACAAGGCAAAAGACCTGAAAACCCTGAACGCGCGATTTTTCGACCTTATCTATCAGATGCACCAGAAAGGTGTGGCACATCTGGATCTCAGTCCCAAGAACGTCATGTTGCCGACAGATGGAAACATCCATGCCGCCCAAGTCATAGATTTTGAAATTTGTCATATCGCCCCCC
>JAISWQ010000139.1 GCA_031271025.1 Zoogloeaceae bacterium
ACGATCGACAGGAGCCGCGCACAGGCGTAACAGCGGGCTTCCAGTGCTCAGAGGCTCCCCAGAAATTCCAGCAGGGCTTCACGTTCCGGCGCGGACATGCGGCGCACGGCTTCCTTGGCCTGAGCGCCCTCGCCGTCGTGCCAGAGGATGGCTTCCAGGATATTGCGCGCCCGGCCGTCGTGCAGCAGGGTGGTGTGGCCATTGACGGTTGTGACCAGTCCCAGTCCCCACAGGGGCGGGGTGCGCCATTCCTGGCCGCTGGCCTTGAAGTCGGGCCGGTTGTCGGCCAGTCCCGGCCCCATGTCGTGCAAGAGAAGGTCGGTATAGGGATGGATGGTTTGGCCGGAGAGCAGGGGAAAATCCGGGAAAGCGCCGGTTTTGAGTTCGGGCTGGTGGCAACTCGCGCAACCGGCAGCGGCAAAGAGCGCCCTGCCCTGACGCACCAGCGGTTCTTCCTGGCGGCGCGGTTCGGGGACGGCAAGCGCATAGTGGTAAAGCGTCATGTCATCCAGATCGCGCGCGGAGAGTTCCGGGTGCTTCTCATTCAATGCGGCACAGGCGCTTTGCGCGGGCGGGCAATTGGGAGCGGGAGAAAGCTCCGTGGTGATGCCCATGTCGCCGGCCAGCGCCCCCGCGATCTGCTGGCGCACCGTGGGCTGGTTGGCCTTGAGGCCGAAACGCCCCAGCACATGGCGTTTGCGCGCGGCATCCCACACCCGGTTGGGTTTTCCGGCCACGCCCGCTCCGGCGGCTTTCTGCGCCTTGGCCAGCGCCAGAATATCGGCTTCGGGAACGGCCTCCAGTAAACCCAGTCCGAAAATGGGCGGCGCGATCCGGGCGGACGTCATCGTTTTTTCATGCAAGGGGCCAAAAGCCAGATGACGAAAGTCGATTTTCGGCCAGCGCAATTCCACTGTCTCGCCGTCGGACAACCGTTCCCTGCGTGTCTCCCACAGCAAAAAGGCTTCCCCTTCACCGGGCACACCGGGAATGCCGAATTCATTCAACTGGTCGCCATAGACCGGCTCCGGCAGAGGGCCGCCGTGGGCATCCTTGCCGGGAATGGAAAGACGCACCAGCATGGAACGCATGGGTTCGTCCCTTGTTTCGGGCGGTTCGCCGCGGCCATTTCCGGGGTGACAGGAAATACAGGCCGGGCGGTTGTATGTCGGCCCCAGACCGGCGATACGCGGCTCCAGCGAAGGCGAAATCACCCAGGTCTGACGCACCAGGGAACGCCCTGAACGAACCTTGTCCCACAGATTTTCCGGGATTTTTTGCCATATCACCCGCGAAAAGGCGTCGCGGCTCGCGTCGGCTGTGGAAAAAACCCCGCCCGCCGGGGATTGCGCCCCGGCCAGGCACGGCAGCAGCGCCAGTGCCGGTATCAATTGGCGCAGCGTGAATCTGGATGGACGCATGATCGGTTTTTTTCCCTCTACAGTGATTGCAGTTTTTGCCTTGCCCTGTCGAAACGCGCGGCGATATCGGCCCTCCAGCGCGCTTCGATCGCCTGCCGTTCCGGTGCGGGGGGCGGTTCCGGCTCGCCGGGGGTGCGGTCGGGAAAATCGAAAAGACGGCGTAACGCGCCATCCGTCTGCGCCGCGTCATTGACCGGCACTGCCGCGAGCAGGCTGCGGATTTCCTGCCGGTCGTCCGCCGCGCCGCGGCCTTCCTGTTCGGCGCGATGCAGCAACGACCACAGGGGAACGGCGTTTTTGTGCGCTTCCACCAGCGCGATCTCAAAGAGCGCCGCGACGAGTCCCTGACGGGAACGCCTCAGGGCGTCGTCATACGCCAGATTGCCGGGCGCAAAGGGTTGGGCGGTGAGTTCGGGATGCGCGTCGTAGATTTCCTTTCGTACCGGAAGCCGCCGCACATCCGGGTGCAAGAGCATTTCCTGACCCTCCGGCGAGAGCACGAAATCGACGAATTCCCGCGCCGCCACGGGATGCGGCGCGTTGGCGAAAATCGCCACCTGGGAGGGATTGAAGGCCGTTCTGGGCGGATAGATGAACGACAAGGGCGTGTCCGTTTTGCGGGAGGCCGCTGCGAAAAAATCAATCGTCATGCGCGCCGCTTTCCGGCCAATGACGATATCGTCGGTATCCGGGGCGCTGTCGCCGCCGCCGAAATCCACGTTGGCGGCGATACCGGCAAGCGTGGCCCATCCTTCATCCCAGCCGTAGCCCTGAAGCACGGCCTCGATCAATACCGGGGCGAACCCCACCCGGCCCGGAATGGGCAGTTGTACCTGTCCCCGATAGGCGGGGTCGGCCAGATCGTGCCAGTCACGCGGCGGCGAAAGCCCCAGTTTGCCCACCGTTTCCGGGTTGTAGAGAATGCCGTAACCCGCAAGCTCGAAAGCGGCGAAATGGCCGTCGGGGTCGGAAATGGGGTAGTTCGCCACATGGGATGGCAAGGCCCCGGTATCCAGATCGAGTTTCGCCAGAAGACCTTCCGCTTTCAAAATGGCGAAATTGCGGGGCGCGGGCGTCCAGTACACATCCACTTCCCGGCTGCCGCCCCGGCGCAGATAGGCCAGGGCGTCGGCGGAATGACGCCAGAGAATTTCCACGCGCCGGCCGGGATGACGCCGCTCGAACGCCTGCCGGAAAGGGGCGACCAGTTCCTCGGCATAGCTCGTCAATACGACGACGCGGTTTTCATGGGGATGCCCGGCGAGTTCCGCCGCCGCGCCGCCGGTTTCTCCGGCGTGACGCGCGTGAGATTGCGCGCGCGCCAGGAGGCTCCATCCGCCCAGCCCGCCGCTTGCCGCGCCGGTCAATAAAAGGCCGACAAGACGGCGGCGGCGGAAGTCGATGGCCGATGTTTTGTCCATGAGCGACAAATCTCCTCAAAATTGCAGCCGGGTCGCCAGCAGGAAATTACGGCCTTCCTGCGGATAACCGACGGACAGTTCGTAGTTTTTGTCCAGCAGGTTGCGGCCTGTCAGCGAGATATCCCAATCGGGCGTGATCTGATAGGCAAGTTTCAGCCCCAGAAGCGCGTATTCGCCGGTTCTTGCGCGATTGGAGCCGGAAGAATTCGCGTGACGCGCGCTGACATATTCCACCGAGGGCAGCACCGTCAGTCTGGCATACGGCAGCCATCTGGCATATACGAACGCCTTGTGATGCGGCGTGGTGGTAAGACGCGCGGTGGGATCGACGGGATTGTCGATTTCCGTGTCGATGTAGGAATAATTGCCGCTGACCACGAGGGCGGAAGAGATTCGCGCCGACAGGGAAATTTCCGCGCCCTGGTAAGTGGCTTTTCCGACATTCTGGCTCTGGTTGTATCCCGCGTAAGGGCCGCTGGTCAGTTCCACCGAATGAATGGCGTCCTTGACCCGGTTATGGAAAATCGCCGCTTCCGCCTTGAGGCCAGGGCGTATTTCGTCGGCGATGCCGATTTCCAGGTTCAACGCGCGTTCCGGTCTCAACCAGGGATTGGAGGTCGCGCCACCAAAGCGGGAACTGAAACGCTCGAACATGGTGGGAAACCGGGTGCGGTTGGACGCGAAGAAATGGACTTTGCCGTGATCGCTATAACGGTAGACCACCGCGCCCTGGATATTGTTGGCGTGGCTGTCGGCGACCCGGTATTTGAAGAAACCGGTATTGCCGCCACTGGTGCTGTATTCTTCCGCCTTCTTGGAATTGCGCCAGTCCCGGCTGATGCCGCCTGTGATATCCAGGCGGTCCGTCACACGCCAGGTATCTTCCAGCGCCAGAGAGTAAGTGTCTTCGAGGGCGGTCTGTTTGGGTTCGGTAAACCCGGTGGCGTGTGTGGTCTGCCATTCCGTGTGTTTGTCGCGCCGGTAATGCAGGGCCGCTTTCAGGGTATGGCGGGCAAGATCGGCGCCGATTTCCGCGCTGGCGCCATAGGCTTTGTCGTCGTAGAAACTCGTCCAGTTCGCGGTGGAAAGCGTGGTGTTCGTATAGGCTTTCAAGTCGTTTTCAAAGGTGTTGAAATAGGCGCGCGTCTTGAGATAGAGCGCCTCGCTCAACTGGGTGTGCGACAGCCAATAGACGCTGGACGTATCCCATTTCGGCCAATCCCATGTGCTGATGGTGGAGGTGCCGTCTACCGAGCCGACGCCGTGCTTTTCGCCGGTCTGCTTGACGAAATTCAGGGAATATTCGTCGGTTGCGTTCGGCGTCCAGCCCGCTTTCAGGTTGCCGCGCCAATCCGCCTTGTCGATGTGTTCCCGGTCGCCGCCGTTTTCGGCTGCTGTCGGCGAAAAATCGCGGGACAAGCGCCAGCGGTCTGTCGTGCGCTCTTCCAGGCTGACCTGCAAATACCATTTTTCCTTGCGGCTGCCGACGTTGGCGTAACTCGTGTTGCCGTTGTAGCGGCCATCCAGGTCGGTGGCCAGAGAGACGCGCAGCTCGCCTTCCAGTTCCTTTACCGGCTTCTTCGTCACCAGATTGATCGCGCCGCCCATGCCGTCCGGGCCGTTCAATACCGACACATAGCCCTTGGAAATCTGGATTTCGGATAGATCCGGCGTCAAAAAACGGTCGAAGTCGATGCGGTTGTCGGCGGGCAGATAGAGGCGGATGCCGTCCAAAAGCAGGGGCACCTGCCAGCGGCCAAAGCCGCGCACGGAAATTTCCGCTTCGTTGCGGCTTCCCGCCCCCGGCGCGACATGAACGCCAGGTTCCAGGCTCAGGGCGTCCACCAGACCGTCCTTGTTGAATTCCCACAGGGTTTCCCGGTCCAGGCTGTCGGTGCCGATGGGACGTTCGTCTCCATCGCGGGTCGCCGTGACCGTAATCTCCCCCAGCGTAAAAATTTCATCCCCCGGCGCGGGATCGGCTGCGCGCGCCGGGGAAAAGGCCAAGACCAGCGCCGCCGCCGCACAGGAGCGCAGAAGCGCGCAAGGCAAACGCCGAAAGCGCGGGCCAATCGCGGCGAGAGGGTAAAGCGGTAAGTGGCTCATGACATCGATCCTTTATCGAAGGTGGATTGTTATACGATACGCTCCCCTGAACGCAATATCCGTACCAATACAATGAAAAATCGACGATTTTTAAATAAATCATTAAAATCATGGCATTACATAATAATCACCCGTTGTGCGAAAGATGACAAAACGTCGTTGCTATGTTTACTTTACTACATAACACAAGGGTGCGTTTCCTGCCCGGAAAGCGTCCCGCGCCGGGACAGAGGGGTGGAAGGAGAACAGGAAAAAGGGCTGGTCTCGCAATGACGGTACTTCCTTGAGGTCGTTTCTTCTGATCCCTGATCGTCGCTTCGCTTCAGAAAGTGACGACTTATTCCTCCGGCAAAAAGCGCCTTCGCGCCTCGTCCCAGGAAAAACGTAGCGGTTGCGCCTTGGTGCGGCGGCGGTTGATCATGCGGATGGACATCGCTTCCAGCCAGCTCCAGTACCTATCGCGCAGTTTTTCGGAAAGCGCGCTTTCCTCCAGAACGCGGCAGAGGTTTTCCAGCCAGATTTCGCGGGCGCGCTCGTCGACCTCGAAGGGAAAATGACGAGTGCGGATGCAGACGTTATCGCCTTCCGTGGCGCTGTAAGCGGCGGGGCCGCCGCAGGCTTCGACGAAGAAACTGGCGATGACCTGCATCCGCGCGGCGAAAACCGCGTCGTCGGCGGCAAACAAATGACCGATTTCCGCGTTCTGGCGCAGAAGGCTGTGATGCCGCCAGACGAGGGCGCGCAGTTTTTCCTCGCCGATCTCCGCGAACAGTTCGCGGGTGGGAAAGCGCACTTCCGGGTATTCCAGGTCATGACCGCCGGGAACCTCCCGCCCCGAATGAAAGTCGCCGGTGCGGTTGCAGGCGCAGCGATGCGGGGAGTCGATGGATTGGGCGGTTTGATGGGCGGTCTGGCACATGGGAGTCTCCTTTCGGAAAGGACGCGGACTATCGGGCAATCAGGCATAGGCCGGCGCGAATGCCTGTTCCGGGTTTTCCACGGGGGCATCTTCCCGCCAGTAGGGCGAGAGTTCGCGCAATCGTTCGATGATCGGCGGCACGGCGGCAATCGTCCGGTCGATTTCTTCTTCCGTCGTGTAGCGGGAAAGGGAAAAGCGGATGGTGCCGTGCGCGGCGGTGTAGGGAATGCCCATCGCGCGCATGACGTGCGAGGGTTCGAGCGAGCCGGAGGTACAGGCGGAACCGGAACTGGCGGCGATGCCCTGTTTGTTGAGCAGGAGCAAAATGGCCTCGCCTTCCACATATTCAAAGGCGATGTTGCTGGTGTTGGGCAGTCGGCTGGCCGTGTTGCCGGTGACGAAGGCGTGGCTCACCCGCGCAAGGATGCCTTGTTCGAGCTTGTCTCGCAGCCGCCGGATTTCGGTGTTTTCGTATTCCATGTACGTCATGGCGAGTTCGGCGGCCTTGCCCAGCGCGACGATGGCCGGGGCGTTTTCCGTTCCGGCGCGGCGGCCACGTTCCTGATGTCCGCCGCGCAAGAGGGGCCGGAAGCGGCAACCCCGGCGCAGGTAGAGGACGCCGATCCCCTTGGGCGCGTGCAGCTTGTGCCCGGAAAGCGACAGCATGTCGATCTTCGTCTCCTTCAGGTTTATCGGCGCTTTGCCCACGGCCTGCACGGCGTCGGTGTGGAACATGATGCCGCGCGCGGCGGCGAGTTCGGCCATGACTTCCACCGGAAAAATCGTGCCGGTCTCGTTGTTCGCCCACATGACGGAGACGATGGCCACCCGGTCATGCAGCAGGGATTTGTATTCGTCCACATCCAGGCGTCCTTTTTTGTCCACCTTGAGTTTATGGACGATGGTGCCCTCTTTTTCCAGCCAGTCGCAAAGCGAAAGAATGGCCGGATGCTCGACCACGGTGGTGATGACCGTGTTTCGTTCCGGCTGCGCCCGCAGCGCGGAAAGAATGGCGGTGGAATCGGATTCCGTGCCGCAGGAGGTGAAGATGATCTCCGAATCATGCTCCGCGCCCAGC
>JAISWQ010000197.1 GCA_031271025.1 Zoogloeaceae bacterium
CCGCCCCCCCCCCACAAAAACCGCTGGACGCCAATTGTTGCAAGGTTTTTGCTTGCGCCCTGAAAGCCAAGTCTGATGTCATGACAATATCTCCATACACTGAAAAAGACGGTCAATGCAAATTCAACTGCATAGCGGCGAGTTTCTTGCAAAGCGCCTGACTTGTCAAACGCTGGCGCGCAAATGTGAAGCTTGCGACATCACGTCTGATTTTGCTTGCGCAGCCTCCGGTTTGTGCGTAGAATCCGCCCTCTTTGTTTTTATCTTCAGGATTTTTTTATGGCTAACAGCAAGCAAGCGAAAAAGCGCGCACGGCAGACAGTGAAGCAGCGTGCTCACAACGCCAGCCTGCGTTCCACGCTGCGTACTGCGGTCAAGCGTGTGCGTCAAGCAATCGCCATTGGCGACAAGTCCGCGGCGCAGAGCGTATTCAAGCAATCTGTCTCCGTCATCGACCGCATCGCGGACAAAAACATCATCCACAAGAACAAGGCTGCCCGGCACAAGAGCCGCCTTTCTGCGCAAATCAAGGCGCTGGTGGTCTGAGTCATCCGTCGTCATTTTCAGGTATACACAAAACGGCAGGATTCGTTCCTGCCGTTTTTGTTTGGTGCGCTCGGCATGGGGGCACTCTTGTGGGTGTGGAAGTGGCATGAGAGCGACCGGGGGGGAAGCGTGGAGCATAGCTGCGGGCCGATGAACAAGAACCGAATGGAGGGTGCAGCCAAGCGGGGTGAGTGAAAGCTGAATGCGGTGAAACAGCAGGGGGTTCCGCGCGTGATGAAACGGACAACCCGTGACAGGAAAACGAGAGCACAGGCTTGGCGTTGCAGTACTTTTTCAAGCTGGGATTTCGGGGGGCGGCTCTGCGGCCAAGGTAAAAATCCTTTTTTTTGATGGTCTTCGCACACTTTCTTAACAAAGTTTGTTAAAAACCTTCTGTACCTCTTTCATTTTTCTGGTTTTTTTCTATAATGGCACGGTATTTTCAGGATGAAACCGCACCGTCATGGCTGAGAGCGACGCCGAGAAGACAGAAAAACCCACTGGCCGAAGACTGGCAAAGGCCAGGGATGAAGGGCAGGTTCCGCGTTCGCGGGAACTGTCCAGTTTTCTTGTGCTTCTGGTTGCGGCTTCGGCGTTCTGGCTCATGGGCGGCTGGCTTGCGGAGCGCGCCACCACGCTGGTGCGGCGGGGGCTGACCATAGAAAACGCGCAGGCGCTGCAAACTCCGCACGTCGTCATGGCGCGTCTTGAAGATCTGGGGCAATACGCCCTCATCAGTTTTGCGCCGCTGGTGCTGGGGATGGCCGTGGCGGCGTTGCTCCCGTCCTTTCTTCTGCATTCCTGGGTGTTTTCCACGAAAGCCTTTACGCCCAAGTTTGGACGGATGAATCCAATTTCCGGTCTGGGGCGGCTGTTTTCCAAGAACAGTCTCGTCGAATTGGTGAAGTCGACGCTGAAATCCCTGGTGGTGGGCGGCGTTGCGGTATTGATCATCCGGAGCGAATGGAATGAAATTTTTGGTCTGCTCGCGCAGCCGCTGGAACAGGGTCTGGCTTCGGCGGGGCATCTTCTGACTTATACCTTCCTGATGCTGGTGGCTTCCATGCTGTTGATCGTGGTGGTCGATGTGCCCTGGCAGATCTGGCAATACTTCGACAACCTCAAGATGACCAAGGAAGAGGTGAAGCAGGAAGCGAAAGAAAGCGAAGGGAATCCGCAGGTGAAGGGGCGCATTCGCCGCATGCAACTCGAAACGGCGCGCAGACGCATGATGGCGGCTGTGCCGCAGGCGGATGTGATCGTGACCAATCCGAGCCATTTTGCCGTGGCGCTTTCCTACAAGGAAAACATGGCTGCGCCCAAGGTGTTGGCCAAGGGCATGGGCGAAGTGGCGCGCAGGATCAAGGAAGTGGGGCTGGAGCACGGCGTGCCCCTGCTGGAAGCGCCGCCGCTGGCGCGGGCGCTGTACCGACACGCGGAACTGGAGCAGGAAATTCCCGGTGCGCTCTATGCGGCGGTGGCGGAAGTGCTGGCCTACGTCTATCAACTGGATCGCTGGCGTGCCAATGGCGGCGATTATCCGCTGCCGCCGAAAAAGGTTTCGGTACCGCCTGACTTCTTTGTGCCGGAGGCCGCCTGATGGCCAGCGCCACCCTGACCCTGCACAACATCTTTGGCCGCCTGAGCGCCACGCAACTGGGCGCTCCCGTGCTCATCGTCATGATTCTGGCGATGATGGTGCTGCCCTTGCCGCCCTTCCTCCTGGATGTGCTTTTTACCTTCAATATTGCGCTTTCTGTGCTGATTCTGCTGGTGGCGATTCAGGTGAAGAAGACGCTGGAGTTTTCGGTCTTCCCCACGGTCTTGCTGGTGACGACCCTGTTGCGGCTGTCGCTCAACGTCGCTTCCACGCGGGTGGTGATGCTGCACGGGCACAGCGGCGGCGACGCGGCGGGCAAGGTGATCGAAGCCTTTGGGCAATTTCTCGTCGGCGGCAACTACGCGGTGGG
Organism: Zoogloeaceae bacterium; assembly: GCA_031271025.1. Taxonomy (GTDB): domain Bacteria; phylum Pseudomonadota; class Gammaproteobacteria; order Burkholderiales; family Rhodocyclaceae; genus Azovibrio. The sequence goes on from JAISWQ010000197.1 coordinate 2,517, forward strand.
GATCATCATTTTCCTGATTCTCGTCATCATCAATTTCATGGTGATTACCAAGGGCGCGGGGCGGGTGGCGGAAGTTTCGGCGCGCTTCACGCTGGACGCGATGCCGGGCAAGCAGATGGCGATCGATGCCGACCTGAACGCGGGTCTGATTGGAGAGGATGAAGCGCGCCAGCGCCGGCAGGACATCGCCCGCGAATCCGAGTTTTTCGGTTCCATGGATGGCGCTTCCAAATTCGTGCGTGGCGACGCCATCGCGGGCATCATCATCACGCTGGTCAACATCGTCGGCGGTCTCATCATTGGCGTGGCGCAGCATGACCTCTCTGTTGGCGACGCCGCCAAGGTTTACACCCTGCTCGCCATTGGCGACGGTCTGGTGGCGCAGATTCCCTCACTGGTGATTTCCATTGCGGCCGGTATGGTGGTGACCCGCGTTTCCGACGAGCGCGATGTGAGCCTGCAATTTGCCACCCAGGTGTTCCGCAATCCGCAGGTGGTGTTCATCACTGCGGGCATCCTGGGCAGCATGGGGATGATTCCGGGCATGCCCAATGTTGTCTTCCTGCTGCTGGCGGGCACTCTGGGTTATCTGGGCTGGAAGATGCAGGAACGGGAAAGACAGTCTGCTGCGGTTCCCGGTGAACCGGCGAAGCCTGCGTCCGTGCCGGATGCGCAGGAAGCGAGCTGGGCGGATGTCGCGCCGTTGGACATGCTGGCGCTGGAGGTGGGTTATCGCCTGATTCCGCTGGTCGACAAGTTTCAGGATGGCGAGCTGTTGCGCCGTATTCGCGGCATCCGCAAGAAGTTTGCCCAGGAAGTGGGCTTTCTGGTTTCGCCCGTGCATATCCGCGACAACCTCGAACTGAAACCCAATGCCTACCGCATCCTCCTGAAAGGCGTGGAAATGGGACGAGGCGAGACTTTCCCCGGCCAGTATCTCGCCATCAATCCGGGGCGCGTGGCGGGCACCCTGCCCGGATCGGAGACGATAGATCCGGCCTTTGGCCTGCCCGCCATCTGGATCGAAGCGCGTCTGAAAGATCAGGCACAAGCCTATGGTTACACGGTCGTGGATGCTTCCACCGTGGTGGCAACCCACCTCAACCATTTGATGCAGACCCATGCCGCAGGTTTGCTGGGACGTCAGGAAGTCCAGCAGTTGATCGATCATCTGGGCACGGAAATGCCCAAGCTCATGGAAGGTCTGGTGCCCCAGGTTCTGCCCTTGGGAACGCTGCAAAAAGTACTGCAAAACCTGTTGGAAGAAGGCATTCACATCCGCGACATGCGCACCATCGTCGAAGTTCTTTCCGATTATGCCGCCCGTACCCAGAATGCGGACGAACTGACGACACAGGTGCGTATGGCGCTGGGGCGTGCCATCGTACAGGAACTCTATCCCGGCGGCGGCGCGATGCAGGTCATGACCCTGGACCCGCAACTGGAACGGCTTCTGTTGCAAAGCGTAAACGGCGGCGGCGCGGCGGCGCTGGAACCGGGTCTGGCCGATACGCTCCTGAAGGAGACCGCCGCCGCGACCACGCGGCAGGAGGGCATGGGGATGCCCGCCGTGCTGCTGGTGCCGGGCGCCATCCGGCTGTTGTTGTCCCGTTTCCTGCGCCGCAGTATTCCACAGTTGCGTGTCATCGCGCATGGTGAGGTGCCGGAATCCCGCTTGATTAAAGTGACCTCTGTGATTGGAGGCAGGTCGTGAAGAACGTAAGAAAATTGACGGGGGCAAATGCCCGTGAGGCGTTGCGAAAGGTCAAGGAAACCCTGGGGGCGGACGCGATCATTCTTTCCAACCGCAGCGTCACCGGCGGTGTGGAAATCATGGCGGTGGCCGCGCGCGACATGGCGGTGCTCGTTCCTGCCGCCGAGGATGGCGCGGGCGTTCCCACCCGCGCGGCGTTTTCCCGGCCTTTCATGAACACGACGGGCGACGAAGGCGACGATTACCGGGTCAGCCTTTCTGGCGCGCGCCAGGCGGCTGCGCCGCGAACGAACGCGCCTGCTGCGGATACCTTTCGCTCGCCCTTGTGGGAAAAAGTGGAAGCCTCCGCTTTTGATGCGTTGCTGCAACGCAAGGTGGAAGCGCGTCCGGAAGTGCGCAGAACCCAGACCGCGCCGCAGACCAATACCGCGCCGGGACGGGTCAATGCCGGGATTCCGAAAACCGAGGGGTTGCGTCAGGCGCTGGGGGAAGCGCCTGTGCGCAAATCGGCGACGGAACATGCCGCCGCGCCGCGTCACGCTGCCACCGTCGCACCGGCGCAGGAGCGCGTGGGAGCGGAAGTGGTGCCCGCCGCCGTGGTGGATGAAATCCGCACCCTGAGAAAGCTGGTGGAACAGCATCTGGCGGGGTTTGCCTGGAACGAGGTGGCGCGTGCCGAGCCGGTCAAGGCGGAACTTACCCGGCAGATGCTGGATGCGGGCTTTTCGCCGCAGTTTTCCCGCGAATTGCTGCTGGATTTGCCGCAGGAAATGGATTTGAACCAGGCGCGCGCCTGGGCGCGCGGCGCGGCGGATCGCGGCTTCATGACCCTTTCGACAGAGCGTGATCTGATCGACCAGGGGGGAATTTACGCGCTCGTGGGGCCGACCGGCGTCGGCAAGACGACGACTGCCGCCAAGCTTGCCGCCCGCTGCGTGTTGCGGCATGGCGCTTCCAGGGTGGCGCTGGTGACGACAGACAGCTACCGGATTGGCGCGCATGAGCAATTGCGCATCTACGGACGCATTCTTGGCATTACCGTCTATCTTGCCCGCGACGCGGCGGAATTGCGGCAGATTCTGGGCGAACTGGCGCAAAAGCACATGGTGCTGATCGACACGATGGGGATGAGCCAGAAGGACAAGCTGGTGCTGGAACTGAATGCCATGCTCTCCGAATGCGGCGTGTCCCGCCTGCTCACCCTGGCCGCGACTTCGCGCGGCGATACCCTGGACGATGTGGTGCGCGCCTATCGCGGCGAGGATCTCGCGGGCTGTGTGCTGACCAAGATTGACGAATCCGCGAGCCTTGCGCCCGCGTTGGATGTCCTTCTGCGGCACAATCTCATGCTGTCCTATGTTGCCAACGGGCAGCGGGTGCCGGAAGATCTGTACCTGCCCAACCGCGCCTATCTGTTGCATCGCGCTTTCAAGGAAGTGCCGGAGGCCGCGCACCGTCTGGGAACGGTGGAATCCGGTCTGATGATGGCCAACGCCGGACTCGTGGAGCGGCAACGTGGCTGATTTTCGTTGCGATCAGGCCGCTGGTCTGCGGCGTCTGCTGACGCCGCGCGCCTTGCGTGTCGTCTCCTTTGCCTCTGGCGCGGCGGGGGTGGGCAAGACCACGGTGGTGGCCAATACGGCGGTGGCGCTGGCACGGCAGGGGCTGGAAGTGTTGGTGGTAGACGAAAACGCCCCTTCGGATCTGGGCGCGTTTTTCGGTCTCAAGGCGACCGGAGATCTCCTGCAAGTGATCAACCGTCAACGTGAACTGGAATCCGTGCTTTTTTCACCGTTGCCGGGTCTTTCCATTTTGCCCGCCGGAGAAGCGGCGCAGCAACTGGGGCGTCTTTCCGAGCGCCAGAAAAAGGGATTGCGGGAAAGTCTGCACGCGCTCGTGCCGGATGTCATCCTGATTGACGCGACCCTGGCGCGCGATCAGGGGTTTTCGCCCTGGGGACTGGCGGCAGGTGAAGTGGTGATGGTGGTTTCCGCTTCCGGGGAAGCCATTACCGAAGCCTATGCCCTGATCAAGAAAATCAGTCTTGCCTTTTCCCGGCGGCGTTTTCGTATTCTGGTGAATCGGGTGCGGCAGCCGGAAGAGGGGCGGCGTATCTTTGCCAATCTGAAAACTGTGGCCGCCAAAAGCGGGGTTGCGCATCTGGAATATAGCGGCGTGGTGCCGCTGGATACGGCGCTGGAGCAGGTGGGACGTCTGGTTGCGCCTGTCGTGGATCTGCTGCCGGATGCGCCCGCTGCCCGCGCGCTCAGCGCGTTCGCCAGCGCCTTGCCGCATTGGCCAGGAATCGAAGGCGAACCTGCCGGTGGTGTCGAACAATTCCTTGAGCACCTGTTAAACTTCGTGGGTCGACAAAAAGCAGGCTCCGGGAAACGTTTTCTTTCCTGTGGTCTGTGCTGAACCAGGGAGAGATGTCCATGTCCATTTTGGAAGTTTCGGCGGCGACTCGCCTGCGCGGTCTCTGTTTTTGCGTTTTTTGAGTGTCTGCCGCGATGTATACCGCCGCAGGCCGTCTCGATCGCAACGCCCAGGTTGAGCAGTATCTGCCGCTGGTGAAGCGGATTGCGCACCATCTGATGGCGCGTTTGCCTGCCAACGTGCTGCTGGAAGACCTGGTGCAGAACGGCATGTTGGGTTTGCTGGACGCCATGGGCCGTTACGCGGAGGATATGGGCGCGCAGTTCGAGAGCTACGCGAGCCAGCGCATCCGTGGCGCGATGCTGGATGGTTTGCGGGAAAATGACTGGCTGCCGCGTCAGGTGCGGCGCGAAATGCGGCGCGTGGAAAGCATGGTGCATCGTCTGGAACAACAGAACGGGCGCGCGCCCAGCGAAGGCGAGCTGGCGGAAAGTCTGGGCATGAGCCTTGCCGATTACCAGCATCTGCTCCAGGAAGCGCGTGGACACCAGTTTCTTTATCTGGAAGATTTTGGCGGTGATGAAGATGGCGATTTTCTCGACCGGCATCTGGGCAGCAGCGTGGAAGACCCTTATGTCCTGCTGGAAGACAAGGATCTGCGCCGCGATCTGGCGGCCGCGATCCGCGATTTACCGGAGCGCGAACAGTTGCTGATGGCGCTCTATTACGAGGAGGAACTGAATTTGCGCGAAATTGGCGCGGTCATGGGCGTGACCGAATCGCGGGTCAGTCAGTTGCACAATCAGGCCGTGAGCCGCATCCGCGCCCGTTTGTTTGGGGAACCCCCAAAAACCGGACGCGGCAAAAAAAACGCGGCGAAGGCAGGGAAGGAATAAGGCGTGGACAAGCTCAGTCTCCTGGGAATCGCGCTCGGCCTTGCCGCCATTGTGGGCGGCCATGTTCTGGAGCACGGCCTGATTTCGGCGCTGTTCCAGCCGACGGCTTTCCTGATCGTGGCGGGCGGCACGCTGGGCGCCATTCTCCTGCAAACGCCCGCCCAGCGTTTTTTGCGCGGGGTGAAACTTTTGAAATGGGTGTTTGTTCCACCGGTCATGGAGGATCGCCAGCAGATCAACCTGATTGTCCAGTGGTCGTTGCGCGCGCGCCGGGAAGGCTTGCTGGCGCTGGAAAATGCCCTGCCGCAAATCCGCGATCCCTTTCTGCACAAGGGGTTGCAACTGCTGGTGGATGGCGCCAGTCCCGAACATCTGCGCGAGGTGATGGAAGTGGAAATTTCCACCTACGAGGAAGAAATGCGCCAGAGCGCCCGCATCTGGGATTCGGCGGGCGGCTATTCGCCGACGATCGGTATTCTGGGCGCGGTGCTGGGGTTGATCCAGACCATGACCAAGCTGACCGAACCCAAGCAATTGGGCGCGGGGATCGCGGTGGCTTTTGTGGCGACCATCTACGGCGTCGGCTTTGCCAACCTGATTTATCTGCCGATTGCAAACAAGCTGAAAACCCTGATTGCGCGTCAGGTTTCCGCGAAGGAAATGCTGCTGGATGGCCTTGAGGGCATCGCCCAGGGCGACAATCCACACCTGATCGAAAGCCGGCTGGAAAGCTATCAGTTCCGGGAAACGGTCAAACCGACGCGCATGTCGGCGCGGCGTTAGGGAGACGATCATGGCGCGACGTTCCCGCAGGAAAAACCAGGAAGAACCGGAAAATCTGGAACGCTGGCTGGTGTCCTATGCGGATTTCATCACCCTGCTGTTTGCTTTTTTTGTGGTGATGTACGCGCTTTCCTCGATCAACGAGGGCAAATTCCGGGTGCTTTCCGATTCGCTTTCCAACGCTTTCCGTCAGGCGGTGGGGGGCGGCAAATTGCTGATTGTGCCGCCCGGAGCGCCGCCGCTGGCAGTCCCGGTGGCACGTCCGGACAAAGGCGAAAAAGGCGATGCCGCACGCATTGCCCAGCGTGAGCGGATGCGCAACATGGCGCGGGAAATCATGCAGGCGCTGGCGCCGCTCGCCGGGGAAGGCAAGGTGCGGGTACTGGAAACCAGCCGGGGCGTACAGGTGGAAATCAACGATAGCGTGCTTTTCGCGCCAGGGCAGGCGGGGCTTGCGCCCCTGCCCGCCGGGGCACTGACGGCGGTGGCGGAGGTGATTGCGGAGACCCGCTTTTCCGTGACCATTGAAGGCCATACGGATAACGTGCCGATTCGGACGCCGCAGTTTCCGTCCAACTGGGAGCTTTCCGCCGTGCGTGCCACCACGGTGCTGCGGCTTTTCGCCGATGCGGGCGTGGAGGCGCGGCGGCTGACCGCCATTGGTTATGGTGAACAACGTCCGGTGGAAAGCAACGAGAGTGTGGAAGGGCGTGCCCGCAACCGGCGCGTGACCATCCTGATCGATTCCGCCGTGCCGGAAAAACCGCAGGAAGTCGCTACGGAAATCCCTCCGGCGACGGCTGCTGTTCCCGCGCCCTGAGAAGCAGTTCCCAGCAAAAATCAGCGACAGCCCTTCAGGGCTGTCGGTCAAACTTCATTGGGAATGGGTTTGCATCCCCTCCCCAATGGCTACGGTCGAAACCCCGGCCTTCAGGCCGGGGTTCCAACTTTCGCACCGCCCTGAAGGGTGTGGTTTCAAACCGGAGTTGGTTTTACGATGATGTCCGCGATGCGACAATATCCGCTCATGGCATTGCGCTGGTGTGGAGATTCCCGCCCGCCTCGACATCTGCGGTCAGGCGTCCGCGCCTGCCGGAGAGCCAGTACAGCAGCGTGGTCAGCACGACGAACGCCAGCCCGGCTCGCGCGGGCGCATGCCAGGAACCTTGCCGCTGCGTCTGTGTCCATGTGCCCTGTGGCGGCAAATCGACGATCATTTTTTCCTGCTTTGCCGCGCGGGTATCGACCAGCGTGACCTTGCCATTGTCTTCGATGCGAGCCTTGCCGCCGTCCGGCCCGGTTTGAAATCCCACGCGCACGGTCTGGTGCAAGGTTTTGACCGTCGTTACCAAGGGAGAAGGCGTATCCCCCGTATGCCAGCCCGTCCCCTCCCATCGCCATCCCGGAGCCGAAAGCGAGCCATCGAAAGGCGGCATCCAGTATGGTGTGGATGCGGCGCGCAGACTGCCGACCGTCAGCGATCCCTCACCTTGCGGCGTCACGATGACAGTACGTTTTTCCATCGGCAATTTGAAATGCACGCTCACGAGCGTGATGGTTGCCGCCACGATCGCGCATGCGCCCAGGCGCAATGAATGCGGCAAGGCACGTTTCTCCTCTTTCCGGGCCGCGCGCCACGTCATGACGTGCAGCGACATGCCGAGCCAGCCGGCAACGCCGCTCCAGTAAAAATAGCGATACTCCGCCGAGACGTTGAAGGGAAAATAGGTCAACAGGTAGATCGCTCCCGATCCCGCCACGGCGAGCGCGAACAGGCCGATCCGTGTTCCCGCGCGACGTGTGACGAGCAGCAGCGCCATGTTCACCGCAAGCACGGTGGCGAATACCCATGGCATGCCGAGTATCTTGTTGAAACTGGATCGCATGTAGTCGTGCGCGGCCTGGGTTGTGGCGCGAAACGGAGGAAGTACAGCGAAATACTCGACCCCTTGCACCCTATCCGGCGGATACAGGATCAGGGGGCTGTTGGGTGTCCGCATGGCGATACGAAAGGTGGCCGCCATCGCGGCATACGCGCCCACGGGATTCTTCGCCATGGCGGCCAGCCATGTCCGGGTCAGGGTGTCCGATCCCCACAGCCCCTGTGTTTTCAAACCGGAATGAATCATGCCGCACTGGAATGGCAGCAACAGCACTGCTGTATCCCACTGGTTCGGCGAATAGCATTCCTCGACGATCTGGCGCGATTCCGCCTCTGTCCAGACGCCGGGAAAGAGGTTCTTCCCTTCGAAATAGGACAGGGCCAACAGATGATAGGTCTTGATGCTGTCGCCTGGATGTTCGGTTTGCGCGTTCATCAGCCGATTCAGGCCGCTTTGTATTGCCGGCATCGCTACCGCGATGGTCAGACTCACGAGCAGGTTGCGCCGCCGTCCCAAGGGCGAATAGGCATACAACAGCAGGGGCAGCAGGGCGAAAATGGCATTCGGGCGCACCAGAAAAGCCGCAACCGCAAACACGGCGACGAGCATTTGCAACGCGAGTCGTTTGCCGCGGACGATATCCGGGGCAGTGGCCCGGAACGCGCACGCGAACGCCGCCAGCATACAGGCGGCCAGCAGGGTATCCCGGTTCGTGTGCCCGATGAAATTGAGGATGCCGGGCATGAACGGAATGACGAGCGCCAGCAGCGCCCACCTCCCCACATAACGGCGAATGCCAAGCGCAATGCCGGCCAGTGCGCCCCAGATCAGCAGGTTTCCGAGTACCAGCAACCCCACCGGGCCGGGGAAAATCTTCATCACCCCGATCCAGAGCAGGATGATGAAAGGCGGTTGCCAGTCGGAATACTCGTTGTTCCGTATCTGGATGCTCTGGAGCACGTTGTCGGCATGAAGATAGCCAGGATAGCTGGCGTGTATGACAAAGACAAAGCCGACGATGGCAATCAGGCATATCGCTGCAACAACCCGGCGATCAGATGACGAAGCCATGTTTGTTTATCCGTGAATTAACCGGATTCCCATTATAAGGGATGGTCTGAAAAAGTCCTGTTTTTCTGCTATTGTATTGTATAAGCAATTGATTTTAAAAATGATTCGTTTCTGAAAAGTGACTTATTCAGAGATTCCTGAGGTATTCGCATCGGGGATTTCCTGACCCTGAAAAACGGTTCATGATTTTCGATTTTCCCCTTGGCGCAGTTTCTCCGGTCATCGTCATTGCGAGGTGCGAAGCGCCAATTCTGGGGGAAGCGTCCGCCAAACCGCCGATCCCGGAACCCCGTTGCTTCGAGTTGAAGCAGGAGTTTGTGTTGTTTGCGGGTCAGGAAAGGGCAAACCTGAGCGCCCTGTGTCGGCGGTTTGGCATTGACCGCAAGACAGGGGGCAAGTGGTTGCGGTGCTATCAGGCAGAAGGTCATGGCATTTTGCGTCACCAGAAGCCGCCATCGCCGGACTACGCCGACATGCGGGTTCGCAAGGTGGATACCTGCGGGCGTCTCCGCTTTCAGGGATACACCTTCAGGATCGGCAAAGCCTTTTGTCGCGAGTCTATCGGTATCCAGGAAAAAACCAAAGACGGCAGCTACAGCCTGTGGTGGTACAGCAGCCGCATCGGACAGATTGACCTGAAAAACCATTCCATTACGATCGGAAAGGAGGAAAATACGTGCTGAACCTGTGGGGAAAATCCGGGCTTTTCCGGAAATCTGGCAGGGTCACAAGGATCATGGCGCGGGATTCTGGTTGGCGCTGGAATTCCTGACACAAATCGAACGAAACATCGAACAGGAAAACATGAAATGCAAGGAAAATACGAAACCCTGCTGAAGAACCTTC
>JAISWQ010000004.1 GCA_031271025.1 Zoogloeaceae bacterium
ACCCCCCCCCCCCCCCCCCGCCGCCCCCCCCCCCCCCGCCCCGCCCCCCCCCCCCCCCCCCGCAGTTCCGTTAATTTTACCCAAACAGGGAGAACAGAGTGCATTGTTGGCACGAAAACGCTACCCTCTGAGCCCGGGTTTCTTTTTTGTTTTTTATCCAAACGAGGTTTGCCATGTCTGAAGCAATCACCACCAACAGTACGGAAAAACTGACCGCCGACTTGAAGGCCGTGCGTACCGATCTTGAAGACATCGCGCGCAGTATTGCCGATGTCGCAGGCGAAAAGGCCGCTGGCGTGCGCGCCCGTGTGGAAGCCAAGCTGAAAGATGTGAAAGTGCGTCTGGAAGACATCGAAACCATCATGGTCGATAAAACCAGGGCCTGCGCTCGTGCCACCGACGATTTTGTGCATGACAATCCCTGGAAGGCCGTGGGTGTCGCTTCCCTGATTGGTCTCGCGCTTGGCGTGCTGATCGGTCGCCGCTGAATCCGTGCGGCCATGATGGCGAACGACAGACAAACCAGAGCCACATCCCGGCTTTTCGGAAATCTCAGGCTGGCGTTGGCGGATCTGCTGGAAAATGGGCGGCTGCGTTTTGCACTTCTGGCTAACGAGGCGGAAGAAGCCAGAATTCGCCTCATCCACGCACTGATTTGCATTCTGCTGGCGCTTGCGGCGCTTGTTGTCAGCATTGTGTTGCTGGTTGGGTTTTGTGTCCTGCTCTTCCGGGAACACCCGCTTGTCGTGCTGGGATTGTTCAGTGCCTTCTTTTTCATGGCTGCGGTCGTGCTTGCCCTGAGGGCACACACAGCCATCGGTGCCCGTCCGTTTTTCTCCACAAGTCTGGCGGAACTGCAAACCGATGTGGAAACGCTGCGCGCTGAAGCAGCGGAAACGCACACATGAATGAGCGTTTGCTGGAATTGCGCGAACAGCGCGGTCTGCTCCGTGCCCGTTGCGCCAGTGGCCGGGAAACCCTGGCGCAACATGCCAACGCCTTCAACCCCGCCTTTGTCGTGGCGGATTTCGTTTGGGGTGGCGCAAAATGGGTCAGACAGCATCCGGTGTTGACCGGCTCTGTCTTTGCTGTGTCCCTCTGTCTCAAACCCCGCCGCCTCTGGCGGCTCTGGCGCTGGTCACGGCGAATCTATGCGCTCAGGAACGGCTGGAAAAAACTGAGCCGTAAGCTGTTTTTCCGTTGATTCCGCCCAACAGAAGCAATCCGCCACAGGCGATTGCCGTGCGGATTTCTGGTTGGGGGAGGGGCAGCAGGCACTGCAACAGAAAGGGCTGAAAATCCTTCGCCCCTACTTTTTCAGGCTCACCAGCAACACTCCGGCCAGCGCCAGCACCGCGCCCGCGCTCTGGTGCAGGGAAATCGGCTCGTCCAGCCAGAGCCAGCCGAAAAAAATCGTGGAGACCGGGCCAAAGGAACCGATCAGCACCGTGCGCGGCGCGCCGATGCGCTGAATGGCCGCGGACAACATGAAGACCGGCAACACCGTGGAAAACACCGCCATCAGGCCGCAGAAAGCGTAAATCTTCCAGTGCAGTGCGAACAGGGCAGCGGGGGATTCGGTGAGCGCAAAATGCAAAAAAGCGCCGAGCGCGGAAACCGTCATGGCAAGCGCGGTAAAGCGCGCGCCGCCCAGACGGGCAATCATGGGCGCGCCGCCGGTGAGATAGAGCGCATAGGCAAGACTGGAAGCAAACACCAGCCCGCCCCCCAGCCAGACCGCGCCGCCTTCCGCTGCCAGATCGAGGTCGTGCGCAAAGGCAAACCCGATCCCCGCATAAGACAACGCAATGGCGATCCATTCATGTGGTTTCAACGGGCGTTTGAACCATATCCAGGCAATCAGCACGGTGAGCGTGGGATAGGTATAGAGAATCAGGCGCTCCAGCGCGGCGGAAATGTAGCGTAACCCCATGAAATCCAGGAGACTGGAACCGTAATAGCCGATCACGCCGAGAAGGATGAACATCACCCAGTCACGGCGGGAAAGTACGGGCGCGCTCCGGTGCAAGCGCAGCGCGACGACAAGAAAAACTGGCACTGAAAAAAACATCCGCAAGGTCATGATCGTAATGGCCTCGACTGGCGCGATGCCATAGGCGAGTTTTACGAAAATGGCCTTCATGGAAAACCCCACGGCGGCCAGCAAGGCCAGCGCGATCCCAGTACGTTCGGCAGAGAAGCGCATCATCCCGCTCCGCACGCAAAAAACGGCGCAAGGAACTGCCCTTCCCAATGGAGTTTGACCGACAGCCCTGAAGGGCTGTCGCTGATTTTTGCTTTCACGCCAAGCTATTCCACTGATTCGACGCGGTATGGTACCCGAATCGCGGCCGATATGCCGGTTATCCAGAAACACACACGGCTGTCTGAAGACTCCCCATGTACGAGAAGCAAGTCCCCCCGCAGACTGTGGATAACGGTGTTGAACATCTTGTCAAAAGATGTTCATAACTTCCGGTTTCCCCTCGCGCTTCCCTACACCATCGTCACAAGCGAGGCGCGTAGCGCCGTGGCAATCTACCTTGATTGCCCTCGTATCGTTGCAGGGGCGACCGCCGGGTTGTCCCTGTTTCTTTATAACGTTCTGTTATTGACATATGTTAAAAATGGCATTGTTTGGTATGGTATTTGTCTTATAATTCTATTCTGCTTCCCCTTCACAGAAAATTCAAAAAATGACCCGGACCCTGAAAATCGTTGCCGTGAGCGGTAGCGCTTCCCGTAAATCCCGCACAGCAGCCTTGAGTCGTGCCCTGGCGGAAGGGATTGGGCGCGAGATTGCCGCCGAGACAAGTTTCATCCATCTGGCGGACATCGCGGCGGAAGTGGGCAGTACACTCTGGCGGGATCGCGCGCCAGCACCGGTCATTTCCGCGCTGGTGGAAGTGGAAGCTGCCGATCTGCTGATTGTGGCTTCGCCCGTTTATCGCGCGGCCATTCCAGGGCTTTTCAAGCATTTTTTCGATCTTGTCGATCAGAATGGCCTGATCGACACGCCGGTGCTGCTTGCGGCTTCGGGCGGATCGCCCTATCACGCGCTGGTGCTGGAACACCAGTTGCGTCCGCTTTTCGGTTTTTTCCAGTCCCTGACCCTGCCGATCGGCGTGTATGGCACGGATGCGGATTTCACCGATTACGTGGTCACGGGGGAAACGCTGAAGGTGCGGATCGCTCTGGCGGTGGCGCGCGCCGTGCCGCTGTTACGGGCGCTGCATCCACAAGATTGAGGCCGGAGTCAGGGCAATGCCGCCTTTCGATCCCGAAACCGGCTGGGAGGCTGCGCCGCAACCGGCGATCGTCACCTTGCCCGCGCAGGGAGACGCGGGGAATCCCGAACGGGCGCGGGCGCTGGTATTCGAGGATAGCTGCTCCGTGGCGCTCCTTTTCCGCGTTCAGCGCATCGCGCCCTCTGAAGCCAATGTCCTCATTGTTGGCGAGACGGGCACGGGCAAGGAACTGATCGCGCGCAAGGTGCATGAGCTTTCCAGGCGGCACACTGCGCCTTTTGTAGCGGTGAATTGCGGCGCGTTTTCCGAAACGCTGATGGAGAGCGAACTTTTCGGGCACGAAAAAGGCGCGTTTACCGGTGCGGTCTGTGCCAAGGCAGGCTGGTTCGAGGCGGCGGATGGCGGCACGCTGTTCCTCGACGAAATCGGCGATTTACCGATGAGCGCGCAGGTCAAACTCTTGCGGGTTTTGCAGGAGCGGGAAGTGGTGCGGATTGGCTCAAGAACGCCAAGAGCCGTCGACGTGCGTCTGATTTCCGCCACGAATGTCCGTCTGGAAGAAGCCGTGTTGGCACGGCATTTTCGGGGAGACCTTTTTTATCGCCTGCAAGTTGCACAACTGAAAATCGCGCCCTTGCGCGAACGCACGGGCGATATTCTGCCGCTGGCGCGTCATTTCATCGAACGCTACCGCAAACGGCTGGGGCTGGCGCCCGTGGTGCTTTTGCCTGCCGCCGAGGAAAAACTCGTAAGGCACACTTGGCCGGGCAATATCCGCGAACTGGAAAACGCGATCCATCATGCGCTGCTGGTGGCGCGCAACGACATACTGCACCCGGATGACCTGGCGCTTTCCGAGGCGCTGTCTGCTGCGGCACGTGGAGCGCGGATCGAAAACGCCAGCCTGGAATCCCAGCCGGAAACTTCCGTGCGGACACGACTGGAACCGGTGTTGCGCGCGCTTTTCGAGGAAAACCAGGACGGGCTTTTTGAGCGCATCGAAGCCGCCGTGATGGAAAGCGCCTGGGAATATTGCCATCGCAATCAGGTGCAGTCCGCGCGTTTGCTGGGGATCAGCCGCAATATCCTCCGCGCCCGCCTGATCCGGGAAGGGGCGATTACGGCGCTGAAGTAGGCGCCGTAAACAGACAGACAAAAGTTGTCGCCAGAGCGGACGCAATCGAAAAAGTGGAAGGGATTCCATCACGCGCGGGAAGATCGAACCGCCCTTTTCTTCCACTTTCAGTTGCTGCGCTCCGCAGACTGACAAGGTGTGGCGAATTCAGGAGATTCAGGCCGGAACCGTTTTTCCCCGCGTGTTTTCCTCAACGCCCAGACCGCGTAAAAAACTTTCCAGGAGCAGGGGAGCGTAGCTTTCCATGGGGAACATGTCCCGTTTTTTGGTCCAGTTGAAAAGCAGGCCGTCAATCAGGGCCACGAGGCCGATGGCGGCCTGGTGGGGGGTGAGGGCGCGCTTGATCTGGCCTTTTTCCTGTGCGACGGCGAAGGATTGTTCAATGATGCCAATATGGTCGGCGCTTTCTTCCAGATGCGCCTGACGAATTTCTGCCATCTCACCGACGTATTCGCACTTGTGCCAGAAAATCTCGAACACCCGGTAAAAATCCGGGTCGTGCGCGAGTTTGCCGATGAACTCGTTGGTGGTAGCGCGGATGAAGCCAATGGGATCGTCCTGCAAAATGCGGGCGTATTCTTCACTCCTGATTTTCAGGGGACAAACCAACCGTTCGATCATGGCATTGAAAAGCGCAACCTTGTTGGCAAAATGCCAGTAGATCGCGCCGCGCGTCACGCCCGCGTGGCGGGCGATGTCGTTGAGCGAAGTGTGGGCGACGCCCTGCCGCTCGAAAAGTTCCACCGCCGCGTTCAGAATGCGGTTACGGGTGACGCGGGCGTCTTCCTTGGTTTTACGCGCCATGTCAGCGGGCGTCTCCGGTCTCCGGTCTCCGGTCTCCGGTCTCCGTTTCCGGTTGCCAGCCGCCGCCCAGTGCCTTGAAGAGGTCGATGGCGGCGATCAGGCGGTCGCGGCGGTTGGAAAGCCAGGCCAGTTCCACGCTGTTCTGGGTTCGCAGGCTGTCGAGCGGTTCCAGAAAACTGCTGTGACCGGCCTCATAGCGCGCGTTCGCCAGGGCGTAAGCCTTGCGCGCGGCGGCAAGCTGGGCGTCGTAAGCGGTTCCCTCCTGCCGATAATGGTCAAGGTTGGAAAGCACGTCCCTGGTTTCCTTGAAGGCGGAAGAGACGGTTTTCAGGTAATTGGCGAGCGCCTCCTGCTGTCCGGCCGTTGCCTGATCCACCCGTGCTCCGGTTTTGCCCGCGTTGAAGACGGGCATGAGCAGCGCCGCGCCATACGACCAGACGTTGGTACCAGAGCCGAACAGATTGGAAATGTCGGAGCTTTCATTGCCGAAGAGGCCGGTCAGGCTGATGCTGGGAAACCAGGCGGCCCTGGCGACGCCGATACGGGCGTTGGCGGCAATGAGGCGTTCTTCCGCTTCGCGTACGTCGGGACGCGCTTCCAGCAGGGTGGAAGGCAGCCCAGGCGGCGGTGTGACCGGCAACGGCAGACGCTCGAAGCGTTCACGCCGCAGGTTGCCTTCCTCACTCTTGGGATAGGCCGCAATCGTGAGATCCGGTTGTGCGGTGAGCAGACCCAACTGGGTTTCCGAAGCATTCCTGAACCGTTGCAGCGCGTGCCATTGCGCTTCGGCGGCCGCTTGCGCGGCGCGTGTCTGTTGCCAATCCAGTTCGGAAGAAACACCCGCGTCACGGCGCGCCTTGACGAGATCGGCGGTGCGCGTCCAGCTTGCCTGAATGGCGTCGGTGGCCTCGATTTCGGCGTCCAGCATTCTGAGATTCAGGTATTCGTTGGCGATCATCCCCGCAACGGTAAGGCGCAGGGCATCACGGGCGTATTCCCCGGCGAGCGCGTCGGCGTTGGCGGCCTCGTTGGAACGGCGGATGCGTCCCCAGAGATCCAGCTCATAGCCGATTTCCAGCGCGAGGCGGCGGTTGGTGGAGGTCATGACCCCCATTTGTTTCCCGGTTGCGGTCTTGCCGCTGGTGCGGTTGCGGATGGAACTGCCCGTGAGATCGACATTGGGGAAGTAATCGCCCCAGGCGACGCGCGAAGCCGCGCGGGCGGCTTCCAGACGGGCGGCAGCGGCGGAAAGGTCATGATTGGCGGCAAGACCCTGTTCCACCAGCGTGTTCAGGGTTTCATCCTGAAACAGCGTCCACCAGCGCGGATTGACGGGCGCAGCCGTCTCCGCCCGTGCATCAGGCACGCTGGCATAGGTTTCCGGCAGGGGATTTTCAGGCCGGGCGTAGTCTGGTCCCACCGCGCAACCAGCGGCAAACAGGGCTGCCGCCAGCACGCCGCCAAACGGGAAAAACGTTTTATGGTTTGTCATGCGTATGCTCCTCATGCTTGCCGCCTTCGGCAGATTCGTCCCTGGGTTTTCTGTGCTTTTTGCCATGATGCTCTTCCAACCCTGCCGGGATGACCTGTTTGCCGCGCTCCAGCCATTTGAAGAAGAGCGGCACGAACACACTGGCGATGAAGGTGGCGGCGATCATGCCGCCGAAGACGCCGGTGCCCATCGAGCGCCGCGCCGCCGCGCCCGCGCCGGTGGATTTTACCAGCGGAAAGACGCCCAGCACGAAGGCGAGCGAAGTCATGACAATGGGGCGGAAGCGCAAGCGCGCCGCTTCGATGGCCGCGTCGACGGCGTTCATGCCTTCGGCGTATTTTTGCGCCGCGAATTCCACGATCAGAATGGCGTTCTTCGCCGCGAGGCCAATCAGCACCACCAGGCCAATCTGGAAGTAGATGTCGTTGGGCATCTGTCGGACGAGAATGGCGATCAACGCGCCCATCAGCGCGAACGGCACGGTCATGATCACGGCCAGCGGCAGCGACCATTTTTCGTACTGCGCGGCGAGAATCAGGAACACCATGATCACGGCGAAGGCGAAAGCGTTCAGGG
>JAISWQ010000094.1 GCA_031271025.1 Zoogloeaceae bacterium
TTGATGAAACCCTGTTTGCCATTGTCGTCTTTGGCCCCTGCCAAGCCATTGTCGGCAAACTCATACGCCGATTTGAACTTTGGCGGGATGACCCACTCGTCCTTGGCGTTGACGAAACCCCATTTGCCATTGTCGTCTTTGGCCCCTGCCAAGCCATTGTCGGCAAACCTCCACGCACCTTTGAACTTTGGCGGGATGGCCCACTCGCCTTTGGCGTTGATGAAACCATATTTGCCATTGTCGTCTTCTGCCCTTGTCAAGCCATTGGCGGCAAACTCATACGCCGATTTGAACTTTGGCGGGATGACCCACTCACCCCTGGCGTTGACGAAACCCCATTTGCCATTGTCGTCGCTGGCCAGTGCCAAGCCATTGGCGGCAAACGGATACACATATTTAAACTTTGGCGAGATGACCCACTCGCCCTTGACGTTGATGAAACCCTGTTTGCCATTGTCGTCTTTGGCCCCTGCCAAGCCATTGTCGGCAAACTCATACGCCGATTTGAACTTTGGCGGGATGACCCACTCGCCCTTGGCGTTGATGAAACCCCATTCGTTATTGTCGTCTATAACCAGTGCCAAGCCATTGGCGGCAAACGAAGCCACCGCTTTAAACCTTGGTGGGATGACCCACTTGCCCTTGGCGTTGATGAAACCATATTTGCTGCCGTCTTCGGCCCGAGCCAGACCATTCTCCGCCAGAGTAAGTATTTTCCCAAGCGTGGGCTGAAGCACCCAGCCGCCCTTCCGGTTGATGCGCCCGTAACGCCCCTTGAACTGCACCCAGGCCGCGCCGTCGTCCTGGAAGGGATTGGCCGCCTCGAAGCGCGGCGGGATCGCCCATTCGCCTTTCTGGTTGACGTAGCCATAAACGTCATCGAGGTCGACAGGAAACAGCGTGTCGGTGTCGGCAGAATCGCCGCATCCTGCCAGCAATACGGCGGCGGCGCTCAACAAGAACAGGGTTTTCAGAGGGGAATGGAGGGACATGATGTGCTCCTCGAAGATAAAAGAGGGTTCAGCGGTTCGGTTTTCCGGGAGATCAGGGTAAACGGAAAGGCCGACTGGATTGCCACGGTACTGCGTGCCTCGCAATGACGGGGGTGTGTCATGGGGAGGGCTGCAACGACGGGGCAATCCCATTACCTCGTCATTGCGAGGGCCGAAGGCCCGTGGCAATCCATGTGGCGGTTCAGTCCTCTGGACTGCTTGCTTGCAAAAATCAAGTTGGCATATCCCGTTTTGTCGAGGCTTTTTACACTTTCCCCGGCGCAAACGCCCCATCCCACAAAGCGGGCGGCGGGGTTGTCTTGCGAAACCATTCGGGAAGGCACACAGTGTTCTTTCTTGACAAAACCATGCCCGTTCGTGATACGGATACGGCATAACCATTTCTCGCGGATTCTGTCGGGCTACACCCGGAATGTCAAACCATTTGCTGCCCACCTCGGCGGCATGATCGTTGCCCGATCATCATGGTTTCGGCAGGAGATTTCCGACAAACCGCAATCCAAACTCACCCTCGTCATGGTGAGGGCCGAAGGCCCGTGCAATCCTGGCGGCGGTTCAGACTTCTGGAACGCTGGAGATAACCCCAAGGCCGTTGGAAAAGCCACGTCGCTTCGTGCTTCGCCATGACGAGGGGGATTGCTGCCGCGCTGGAAAACCTTCGTCAAAGACGAGCAGGGTGAAGCCAGGCGTGGCGAAGACCTTGAACAGGCTCTGCCGGGCGATTACCTGCGCTACAACAAATACCTGACCCAGGCCGCGCGCAATTGTAAAACCCCGATAGATGTCATGAACATGTGCTAGGCTTTTCAACCATAATGCTTCAATCATCTGTTTGAATTGAATTGTTCGGGACGCAACGCTTGGCGAGCCATTCAACCAGGATGAAAGTTGCCGCGAGATTCACCGGTGAATGCGCAGGAAATCTGGCGAGGAATGACATAGAATTACAAGAAGCTTGACACAGGTGAAAATTACCGTTCCCTTGCGGGTACGGCGCGGATTCAAACTTTTCTACCAAGGAGATTCGCATGAATTACCCGGTCGATCGGCGCTTCCGTTTTCAGCCGTCGTTCCCAGTCGCGGCAAACGAAGGCTTGGTGTCTGTTCTCTTCCTGTCCCTCTTTCTGGCCTGTCTTCCGGCTCAGGCCGGCGATGTGGATCTCGCCGCCGACAGCGCGCGAAGCGATCTGCAAACGGCGGTCAATGATGCCGGCGCGGGCGGCACGGTCAGGTTTCCCGCCGGGGGCGGGGTGACGTTCGATAATTCCGCGCCCGCCGTCACGGTCGGCAGCGCCAACCTTTCCCTGCAAGGCGGCAAGGCCAGCGGTTTTTCGAGCGGGATCGGCGGTCTTTCCGCAACCCTGCTCGCGCAACCCAGGGCGGACGACCTGGGCGCAACCACCGGCGCGTTGACCACGAGCTACATCGGCAGCGCCAACGCCAGCCTGGGTGAGCTTTCCTTCATCATGGCAAACGGCGGCAGCCGGAATCCCAACAACGCCGATTACTACTACAACAGCCACAAGTGGTTGAGCATGGCGGTCAGCGGTGCGCCCTACAACAGCCTCGCCAACGGCTTTGCCTTCTCCGACCTGCATTTCACGGGCGTCAATGTCACCTATTCAAATACCTATATCGTCAATGGCCTGATCGGCAACATCAATACCGCCGACCTCGTCACCGGAATGGGCGATCTCACGGGCAACGCCTTCACCAATCTCAGCGTTACCCTGAGCGGGGCGCTGGATACCCAGTATCTGGCGGGCGGCGGCATCATCGGCGTGCGCTCCACCAGCAATTCGGCCTATGCGGGCAACCTCACCGGCAATTTCTTCAGCAACGTGCGTGTCGCCGCGCAAGGGAGCGGCAGCCAGAGTCCCTACCTGGAAGGCGGCGGGCTGATTGGCCTCAACGCGGCTTCGTCTCCCGCGACCACCAGTCAGGGTCAGGCGCGGCTTCCCCTCCTGTCCAACAATCTGTTTACCGGCATCCAGATTTCTTCCGGCGACATCATTCTGGGCGGCGGACTGGTCGGCCTCAACAACAACAGCAAACGGGATACGGGCGGCACGCTCGATCCGGGTGCCATCCTCGACGTCGCAAGCGGCAACGTGTTCGGCAACGGCAACGCCGGCGACATTCGCGTCACCTCCGGCTACTCGCTGCGCGGCGGCGGGGTGATCGGCCTCAATGGGCTTTCCAGCGCCGCCGTGCAACTGAATACCTTGAGCGGCAATGTGTTCAACGGCGTCACGGTCAATGTCGGCAGCTATATCAAGGGCGGCGGGTTGGTCGGTCTGCACACCAACGACGGCGGGGCGCTGGGTTCTGGTCAGAACGACAGCGCCAAGGACAGCGAAGCGCCCAGTGCCGCATCCGCCACGCTCGGCAGCGTTGCCGGCAACCTTTTCCTCAACGCGGACGTGACCGCCCAGACCTATCTCTACGGCGGCGGCATTGTCGGGCTGCGTTCCAGTGTCGGCAGATCCCAGTTGTCTACGCTGGCGAACAACGTCTTCCAGGATCTCGCGGTCAGGGCAGGGGGAACCGACGGCGCCACCGGCAACAGCCTTTCCGGCGGCGGCATCGTCGGCGTGTCGTCCCGGATGCAGGGGAACATCACGAGCGTCCATAACAATCTGTTCAACAGGCTGAATGTTTCCGCGGCGGGACACCTGACCGGCGGCGGCATCCTCGGCGCGGAAGCCGACGATTCGTCGCTGTCCTCGTCTTTCGCCGTCATCAACACGGTCACGAACAACACCTTTTCCAACCTCGATGTCAGTACTACCGCCAACGGCGCGATCCGGGGCGGCGGCATTCTGGGCGTCGAGAACCAGGGCGGGGCGAACGGTCTGGCGAGCGTCAGCGGCAACCGTTTCGACAGTGTGGGCGTCCGCTCGGATTCCTCCCTGTCCGGCGGCGGCGTCATCGGCATCCAGGTGAATAACGGCTACGCGGTGCTTGGCTCCCTCGACAGAAATGCCTTCGGCAAGATCAATGTCAGCGCCGATGAATACATCACGGGCGGCGGCATCGTCGGGTTGCACTCCGATACCGGCACGAATGAAAACGTGTTCAACATGGACAGCGTGACAAACAACACTTTCCAGGGGATCGACGTTCGCGTCGCCGCGGCCGACAGCAGCGGCATCAGCCTGTCCGGTGGCGGCATCGTCGGCGTGTCTTCCGGGGTGCAGGGAAGCGTGGCGAAAGTCAGCGACAATCATTTCAGCGAACTGACGCTCTCCACGGCGGGTGACGTGAAGGGCGGCGGCATCGTCGGGGTGCAGGCGCAGACGAGCGCCATCCTTGGCGACATCAAGGATAACCGGTTCTCCACGCCCCTCGCGGTCAACGCCGGCGGCGCGATCCGGGGCGGCGGCATCGTCGGGCTGCGCGCCGATGATGGTGCGGGCCAGGCTACGCTGAGCAATGTCGAAACCAACGTCTTTCAGGGTCTCACGGTCAACGCCGGAGAAATCGGCGGCGGCGGCATTGTCGGCGTGTCTTCCTTCTTGCAGGGGAGCGTGGCGAAAGTCAGCGGCAATGAGTTCAGCGGCCTGAAAGTGAGCGCGGCAGGCAACCTGAGCGGCGGCGGCATCATCGGTGCACAGGGAGGGGCCAATGACGCTTCCAGCTTCGCCATCCTCGACGAGGTCGCAGGCAACCTCTTTTCCAACCTCGATGTCAGTGGTGGCGCGATCCAGGGCGGCGGCATCGTCGGCGTCCAGAACCTGGGCGGGGCAAACGGCTTGCGAAGCGTGAGCGGCAACCGCTACGACCAACTGACTGTTCATTCGAACGCCTCCCTCTCCGGCGGCGGCATCGTCGGCGTCTGGGCGGACAACGGCTACGCGGTGCTCGATACCCTAGCCAACAGTTTCTTCAGCCGGATCAATGTCAGCGCCGATGAATACATCGAAGGCGGCGGCATTGTCGGCGTCCGTTCCAACACCGCCGGTTCCATCGGGACCATCAACAACGTCTGGTTCAGCGGAATGACCGTCACGGCGGGCACCTATATCGACGGCGGCGGCATCGTCGGCGCGACCGGCCCCATCAACAACACAGGCAATCTGTCCGTCGGCATTCACAACATCGTCGACAGCGTTTTCACCAGCAACACGATCCGCGCCAATGACGGGCAAATCATGGGCGGCTTGGTCTACAGCTATGGCCTGGCCGGCGGCCTGACCATCCAGGACAGCTTTTTCGTCGACAATCGCTTCTATTCGACCGTCTCGTCCTCATATGGCGGCGGCATCGGCCCCAGGGTGTACGGCGCCGTGACGGTGGATACGGGCGTGGCCGCGCCTTTCGACAATACCTACACCCTCACCCTGAAGGCCACCTCCAGCGGCGGCACGATGTTTTCGGGCAACGTGATCTACGAAGGCGGCACGTTCCGCGGCAGCAATTCCCTTTATTTCGGGACGATTCCCGAACTGGACGGGTTGAAACTCGATGGCACCCTCTCCGCCCAGGCCGACGCCGCCGAGGCCAACGCGAAGCTCGTCATCGACACTGCGCCCGGCGGTACGGTGGCCCTCTACGATCCGGTCGAGGTCAACCAGAACAATGGCCAGACCTTCCACATGCTGGTGCAGGGCAGCGGTTACTTCGACTGGGCCGGGGAGAACCGCTTCACGGTTGACGCGCCGGGAACGGTCACGCTGAATTCCAGCACCACCACGTTTCTGACAGGATTTTCCCTCGACGCGCCCAGCCACAGTTTCAGTCTCGCTTCCAAGGCGCGGATCAATGTCCAGGGCGAAAACAGCATGACGCTCGCCAGCGCCGACCTGAACGGCACCCTGGCGTTCAATCTGTACCGCACCACTGTCAACGAGAAGGACACCGCGCTCCTGACCCTGGATACGGCGCAACCGGCCAGCATAAAAGGCAGCATCGTCCGGCTCAGCAATTTCAAGGCCGGGGGGCCGCTTCTTCAAGCGGGCGACAGGTTCTACCTGATCAGAACCGAAAGCAGCGGCAAGCTGCTCGACGATCCCTTCAACAATCGCGCCTATGCCCGCCAGGGATTGCTCGTCGGCTATAACTTCATCATCGACAAACAACCGGTATACGGAAGCAACGAGGGCGAGAACCAATATCTCGTCGCCCGGCTGGAAGAGGAAAAATCACCCCAGGTAGACCCCGATCCGCCGTATGTCGTTTATCCGCCGGAGGAACCGGTCAAGCCCCAGGTCGATCCGCCGGATGACCCGTCTGTTCCGCCTGTTTCGCCTGTTCTCCCCGATCTGCCTCTCCCGCCGACGCCAGGGGGAGACACGCCAACGCCCGCTCCGATACCGGACCCGGTGCCGGACCCGCAGCCTACCCCGCTGGTTCCGTCTGGCGATCCTGACCAACCCGTCCCCCCGATCCCGGATATTCCAAAGGTCGATCCGGATTCGCCGGTCAATCCAAACCCGCCGGTCGACCCGGACCCGCCGGTTCCCACTCCCAGCTATAACCCCCCGGTCGGTCCCGCGCACGAAACCACGGTGCTGGTCGGGGGACGAGCCGCCAGCCTGGCCTTCCTCGCCCAGCGGGGCGGCTGGCTGCCGGATCACAGCTATCATGCTGCGGATTTGGCGCTCGACGAAAATCGAAGCGAGCGTGCCTGGGTTCCCTTCGGCGGCGTCGATGCGGGCCGTTGGCGTCTCGATACAGGTTCCCGGATCAGGCTGACGAGTTCCAACATGTTGCTGGGCCTCGCCACCCGGCACAGGGGCGATTCCGGCATCGCGCTCCTGGGCCTTTTCCTGGAAGCGGGGAAATCCGATTACGACACGCGCAATCACTTCCCCGCCCTGTTGAGCATCCGCGGCGACGGTGATCTCGACGCCATCGGCGGCGGCCTGCTGGCCCGCCACACCTGGGACAACGATTTCCGGATCGAGGCTTCCCGGCGGGGCGGACGCCTGAAGAACCGCTTCCACACGAAAAACTACGAGGACGAAGACGGCACCCCCGCCCGCTATAAATCCACCGACCGCTATCTTGCCGCGCATCTGGGCGTGGGGCGCGGCTGGCAGATTAGCGAGAAAAACAGTCTCGATCTCCTGCTCCGCTACTACTGGACCCGCCTGGCGGGCGGCAACGTCGCGCTGCCCACCGGCGAGCGGATACGCTTCGACGACGACAAATCGCACCGTATCCGGATTGGCGGGCGTCTGACCCATACCTGGAAGGAAAATCGCTTCTGGTACTTCGGCGTTGCGGCGGAGCGCGAGCTGGACAGCAAGGTGAAGGCCAGCGCCATCGTGTGGGATGGCACCAGTACCCACGTTTCCGCCCTCGACACACACGACTTCAAGGGCACGACGGGCATCGGCGAAATCGGGGTCATTCTCCGCGCCCGGAAGAACAGCCCGTTCTCGCTCGAAGCCGGCCTCCAGGGATATGCCGGAAAAATCAAGGGCATCTCCGGCGGCATCCGGATCGGCTGGGAGTTCTGAAACGGCGGCAGGCGGCTCCACCCAACCGGAGCCGCCTGTGCCGCGAGCATGGCTTTCACGAAACATCGCAAGAACCCGGGTTTCGAAACGGATGCCATCAGAGCGGTTTCTGTTCAGGCGCTGGCACAATCCTGATTCTCCACGGAAAAAAACCTCCTTCGCGCAAAAAAACGTGCCAGAAATCGGGAGAAGATAGCGCGGTTTCCTGTCCTCTGCCCCCTGTTTCCTGTTGCCTGAGTTACCATCGTCCACCATGCAACTGGAACGCATACTTCAACAGCAGGGATTTGGCGTGCGCAAAGCCTGTCGGGCGCTGGTGCGGCAGGGGCGCGTCACGGTGGCGGGGAAGGCCGCAAAAGACCCGGAGGCGGAATTCGATCTCACCGGCTCTGGTTTTGCCGTGGATGGCGTGTTCTGGCCGTATCACGCGCGCGCGACCCTGTTGCTCAACAAACCGGCGGGGGTGGAGTGTTCGCGCCGTCCGCGGCATTATCCGGGCGTGCTTTCCCTTTTGCCGCCGCAATGCGCCGCGCGGGGAATGCAGAGCGTGGGGCGGCTGGATGTGGATACGACAGGACTTTTGCTCCTCTCCGACGACGGGCAGTTGATCCACGCGCTTGCCTCGCCCCGGCGCAAGGTCAGGAAAACGTACCGCGCCACGGTTCGGCATCCGCTGGATGAAGCGCAACTGGCCGCCTTGCGCGCCGGGGTGACGCTGCATGACGATCCCGCGCCGGTTGCGGCGGTGAAAGCGATCGCGGAAGATGCGCATACCCTCACACTGATCCTGACCAGTGGCCGTTATCACCAGGTCAAACGCATGGTGGCGGCGGCAGGCAACCGGGTGGAAAAACTTTGCCGTATCGCGGTAGGCGGGCTTGTATTGCCTGGCGATGTGCCGGAGGGCACATGGTGTTGGCTGACACAGGCGGATTTGGAAAAACTCTGGGAGGAGGAAAAGACATCATGACGCTGACAGAATTGCGCTACATCGTGGCGCTGGCGAAGGAACTGCATTTTGGTCGCGCGGCCGAGCGTTGTTACGTCAGCCAGCCCACGCTTTCGGTCGCGGTGAAAAAACTGGAAAAACGTCTGGGGGTGCTGCTTTTCGAGCGCGCGCCGGGGGATATTCGTCTGACGCAGGTGGGCGCGCGTGTTTGCGCCCAGGCGGAAAAGGTGTTGGAAGAGGTGGTGCGGGTGGAGGAACTGGCGCAGGTGGGGAAAAATCCGCTGATGGGTTCCCTGCGCCTGGGGGTGATTTACACCATCGCGCCTTATCTGCTGCCGCAACTCATCCGCGCCCTGCATGGGCTGGCGCCGGAAATGCACCTCTATTTGCAGGAAAACTATACGCATCGACTGGCGGAAGGTCTGAAAACCGGCGAGTTCGACGCGGCCATTCTCGCTGCGCCCTTTGAAGAGCCGGGTATTGTGACCCGCGCGCTTTATGACGAACCTTTCGTGGCGGCCTTGCCTGCCGGGCATCCGCTTGCGGCCAAAACGGAACTGGATGAGGCCGATATCGACCCGAGCCAGTTGCTGATTCTGGGGAAGGGTAACTGTTTCCGCGATCAGGTGATTTCCGCCTGTCCGCAATTCACGGCGCCCGGCTCGCTGGAGCAGGCGATCGAAGGCAGTTCGCTGGAAACCCTGCGCTATATGGTGGAAAGCGGGACGGGGGTGGCCGTGGCGCCGGCCTCCGCCGCGATGGCCTGGCCGCAGAGCGATTTGACCGTGATTCGTCCCTTCAAATCGCCTGCGCCGATCCGGCGCGTACTGCTGGCCTGGCGGGTCACGTTTCCGCGTCCGCAGGCGATGGATGCGCTCAGCGCGGCGGTATGTTCCTCCCCGCCTTCCGGCGTGAGGTTGTTGTAGGCTAGAATCTCGCCGCTCGACAACAAAGAACCATCATGAATACAACCCGATTTTCCATTCCCGTGCGCGTTTATTACGAAGACACCGACTCTGGCGGCGTCGTCTTCTATGTCAATTATTTCAAGTTCATGGAGCGTTGCCGCACCGAATGGCTGCGCAGCCTGGGACACGAGCAGCGACAACTGACGGAAGAGGAAGGCATCCTTTTCGTCGTGCGCAACGCCAGCGCCGAATACAAACGCCCCGCGCGTCTGGATGATGCCCTGATCGTCGACCTGCGCGTGGAATCCATCGGGCGTTCGCAACTGGCGGTTGTCCAGCGTGTTTGCCGCGCCACTGCCGCGGGGGAACTGGAAGAACTGGTGATCGGCACGACACAGGTGGTCTGTGTCGACATTTCCGTCTTCAAGCCCATCCCCATTCCCGCTGGCATTCGCCAGCAACTGGAGCAGTTTCGATGAATGTCACCCAGGATTTGTCCATCCTTGAATTGGTCCTCAACGCCAGCGCCGTGGTGCAGGCGGTGATGGCGCTTCTGGCCTGCGTTTCCTTTTTTTCCTGGTATTTCATCTTCGTCAAATGGTTTGCGGTGCGCCGCGCGCATAAAAAGACCGATGAATTCGAACGCGATTTCTGGTCGGGCGGCGACTTGAATGGTCTTTATGAGAACGCCACCAACCGCCGTTACCAGAGCGGCAGCATGGAGCGGATTTTTGAGGCGGGTTTCCGCGAATTCAGCAAACTGAAACTCCAGAAAGGCTGGGAGGCGAGCGATGTGATCGATGGCGCCCGCCGCGCCATGCGGGCAACCTACCAGCGCGAACTGGACGCGCTGGAAGCGCATCTTTCCTTTCTGGCCTCTGCCGGTTCGGTGTCGCCCTATATCGGGCTGTTCGGGACGGTGTGGGGCATCATGCATGCCTTCCGCGCCCTGGGCAACGTTGGTCAGGCCAGTCTCGCCAATGTTGCCCCCGGCATTGCCGAGGCGCTGGTGGCGACAGCCATTGGCCTTTTCGCCGCCATTCCCGCCGTGCTTGCCTACAACCGTTTTTCGCACGACATCGACCGGCTGGCGATCCGTTATGAATCCTTCATGGAGGAGTTTTCCAACATCCTCCAGCGTCAGATGCGCTAAAGGAGAAATGTCATGCGTCCGCGTCGTCTCAAGAATGAAATCAATGTCGTCCCTTATATTGATGTGATGCTGGTGCTGCTGGTCATCTTCATGGTGGCCGCGCCCATGATGCAGACCGGCAGTGTGGATCTGCCCAGCGTGGAAAAAGCCAATCAGGCGCCGGAAAATCCCCTGCGGGTGGAAGTGGGCGCGAAGGGGGAACTGAAACTCGTAGACGCAACGGGCGCGCGCGTGGTCGACAAACATGAGCTGGTGCGTCAACTGGCCGAGGCCAGGGCGAAAAATCCGCAGCTTGCTGTGTTGGTGGCAGGCGACAAGGCCGCCACCTATGAGATGGTGCTCACCGTGCTGGACGACATCAAGGCGCTGGATTTCGCGCGGGTCGGGCTGGAAACAGCGCGCAGATAAACGGATTGATCCGGCATGTTGCACGTTCCCCTGCCTGAACCCGGCCGCCGCAAGGCGCTGTTGCTTGCGCTTGCCGTGCATCTGGCGCTCATTGCGGCGCTGTTTTTGGGCGTGCAGTGGAAAACGAAGCACGCCACCGTGGAGGTGGAACTGTGGTCGGAAATTCCGCGCCCTGCCGTCGCGCACCCGATACCGACTGCGCCCGAACCACGTCCGGCTGTGCCGCCGGCCCCGGAACCGCCGCCGCCCGCGCCGGTGAAAAAGGCCGACATCCTCACCCCGGAAGAACCAAAGGACAGGAGGCCGGAGCCGCGCCCCACCACGCCGCGTGAAGCGCCCAAGGCAAAACAGCCGCCGCCGAAGGAGTCCCTCAAGGACAGGTTTGATGATCTTTTCGCGGCGGAAGAGCGGGATATGCGTGACCGCCAGCGCGCGGATTCCATGGCGGAAGCGCGGGCCGCCGCCGCGCGGGAAGGCGACATCCAGCAAAGCGCGGCAGGACGAAGGGGCGCGACAGAAGCCTGGATTGCCAAAATCCGGGATCAGGTTCGCGGCAACATCGTGCTGCCGCCCGTGATCGAAGGCAACCCGGAAGCTGTTTTTGTGATGCGGGTGCGCATTCTGGCGAGCGGCGAGGTCGAGATTCTCCCCGGCACACTGCGGCTGGAACGCGGAAGCGGCAACGCCGCGCTGGATGCCGCCGCAGAGCGCGCCATCCTGAAAACGTCTCCCCTGCCCAGACCCGCGGATAACGCCGCCTATGGCAGCATCCCGGAAGGGCGCATGGAATTCAGATACCGCCCCTATGAGTGAGGGGGTGTCTTGTTGTTCAAATTGCATCCTCGCAATTCCACGATTCCACTACCAATTGGCATTGGCGTGCGGATCAGGTAGAATCCGCGGATTTTCTGCCATGAAGGCGGGGAAAATACCGGGCTGACGTGGTTTTTGCCCGGAAATTCGCACATCTGCTGGTTAAGGGTGTCGCGCTGGTCTTCCTTTTTCATGCGAGGCGCGGCGTTTTCGGCAGATGGAGGCTCAACCCTTAAAGGAGTTTTTGCATGTCTGTTACCATGCGTCAAATGCTGGACGCCGGGATTCACTTCGGCCACCAAACCCGTTTCTGGAATCCCAAAATGGCGCCCTTTATTTTCGGGGCGCGCAACAAGATTCACATCATCAACCTCGAAAAAACCCTCGTGAAGTACAACGAGGCGGTGGAATTTGCCAAAAAGATCGCCGCCAGGCGCGGCGCCATCCTGTTTGTTTCCACCAAGCGTCAGGCGCGCGAGATCATCGCCGAAGAAGCCCGTCGCGCGGGCGCACCCTATGTCGATCAGCGTTGGTTGGGCGGAATGCTGACCAACTTCAAGACGGTAAAGCAATCCCTGAAGCGTTTGAAGGACATGGAAGCCGCCGTGGGCGCGGGCGAATTGGAAAAGAAGTCCAAGAAGGAAGCCCTGGATTTTTCCCGCGAGCTGGAAAAACTGCAAAAGGCGCTGGGCGGGATCAAGGATCTGAATGGTCTGCCGGACGCCGTTTTCGTGATCGACGTGGGCTACCACAAGATCGCCGTGACGGAAGCCAGCAAGCTGGGAATCCCCGTGATCGGCGTGGTGGATACCAATCATTCGCTGGCGGGTGTGGATTATCCCATTCCGGGCAATGACGATTCTTCACGCGCGATTCGTCTTTACGCGCGCGGCATTGCGGATGCGATTCTGGAGGGCCGCGCACAGGCGGTGCAGGAAATCGTGGATGCCGACAGCGACGAGGAATTTGTCGAGGTCGAGGAAGAAAGCGAAGCCGCTGCCGAGTAAACCGGCAACGAAGCGTTCGGTGAAAACCGAACCTCGCGCCGCCCGCGCTGGATGCGGGCGGCCTCCGCCGGGTTCCGGCGATTTTTTTCAGAATGGCAATTTTTCGGAGTAATCAAGATGGCGGAAATTACCGCAAGCATGGTGAAGGATCTGCGCGAAAAAACAGACGCGCCGATGATGGAATGCAAGAAAGCACTGGTGGAAGCCGGTGGCGACATGGCAAAAGCAGAAGAAATTCTGCGTGTGAAACTGGGCAACAAGGCGTCCAAGGCTGCGACGCGCACTGCCGCCGAAGGCATTGTGGGTATCCGCATTGAAACGGACGGCAAATTGGGCGCGATTCTGGAAGTGAATTGCGAAACCGATTTCGTTGCCAAAAATGAGGAATTCCAGGCGTTGGTCAGTGAGAGCGTCCAGTTGGTGGCGGAAAAATCGCCCGCCGATGTGGCCGCGCTTTCTGCCTTGCCGCTGCGTGAAGGGACGGTGGAATCCACCCGTGCCGCGCTGGTGGGCAAGATTGGCGAAAACATGGCGCTGCGCCGTTTTGCCCGTGTGGAAGCCCAGGGCAAACTCTACCAATACATCCACGGTGGCGCGAAGATTGGCGTATTGCTGGATCTCGTCGGCGGCGACGAACAACTGGGCAAGGATCTGGCGATGCACATTGCCGCCGCCAAACCCAGATCCCTGGATGCTTCCGGTGTGGATGCCGCCCTGATCGAAACCGAGCGTCGCGTCGCCATTGAAAAGGCGCGTGAAGCGGGCAAACCCGAAGCGATGCTGGAAAAGATCGCCGAAGGCACGGTGCAAAAATTCCTGAAGGAAGTCACGCTTTTGGGGCAGGTGTTCGTGAAGGCAGAGAATGGCCAGGAAACCATCGAACAGTTGCTGAAACGGAAAGGCGCTTCCGTCGCGGGCTTCACCCTTTATGTGGTGGGGGAAGGCATCGAAAAGAAAGTGAGCGACTTCGCTGCCGAAGTGGCCGCGCAAGCTGCTGCCGCGAAGAAGTAAGCCGTCGAACCTGAAGAGGAACCGCTGCCATGAGCGCATCCGCCAAACCCAGATACAAACGCATCCTCCTGAAACTCTCCGGTGAAGCCCTGATGGGGGAAGACGCCTACGGCATCAACCTCAACACCCTGGGGGCAATTGTCGGCGAAATCAAGACGGTGGTGGCGTTGGGTGTGGAGATCGGCATCGTCATTGGCGGCGGTAATATCTTTCGCGGAATGGCGGGCGCCGCGACCGGCATGGATCGCGCCGCCGCCGATTACATGGGAATGCTCGCCACCGTGATGAACGCGATGGCACTTTCCGATGCCATGCGGCAGGCAGGGTTGAATGCGCGCGTGCAATCGGCGCTCAATATTGAACAGGTGGTGGAACCTTACATTCGCGGCAAGGCCATCCGTCATCTGGAAGAGGGCAAAGTCGTCATTTTTGGCGCGGGCACGGGCAATCCCTTTTTCACCACCGATACCGCCGCTGCGCTGCGCGGTTCGGAAATTGGCGCGGAAATCGTGCTGAAGGCAACCAAGGTGGATGGTATTTATACCGCCGATCCCAAAAAAGACAAAAACGCGACCCGTTACGCAAAAATCAGCTTCAATGAAGCGATTGCGCAAAACCTCGCGGTGATGGATGCCACCGCGTTCGCGCTTTGCCGCGACCAGCGTCTGCCCATCAGCGTTTTTTCCATTTTCAAGCCGGGCGCCTTGAAGCGCGTCGTGCTGGGCGAGCCGGAAGGCACGCTGGTCTATTGCTGAACAGGAATCCCATGATTGCCGAACACAAAAAAACGACCGAAGCCAGAATGCAGAAATCCATCGAGGCATTGAAACAGGATCTCGCCAAAATCCGCACTGGACGCGCCCACACCGGGCTGCTGGATCACGTGCAGGTGGAATATTACGGTTCGCCGGTGCCGATCAATCAGGTGGCGAACATCACCCTGATCGACGCTCGCACCCTGGGCGTACAGGTCTGGGAAAAGCCGCTGGCCGTCAAGGTGGAAAAGGCCATCCGCGAATCTGATCTGGGATTGAATCCTTCCGCGCAGGGCGAACTCATTCGCGTGCCCATGCCGGCGCTGACAGAAGAACGTCGCCGTGATCTTGCCAAGGTAGTGAAAAACGAGGGCGAAAGCGCGCGCGTCGCCGTGCGCAACCTGCGCCGCGATGCCAATCAGTACCTGAAGGAAGCGGTAAAGAAAAAAGAAATTTCCGAAGACGACGAACGTCGGGCGCAAGACGATGTGCAAAAACTGACCGACAAATATGTCGCTGAAATCGACAAATTGCTCGTCCAGAAGGAAAATGAGCTGATGGCGGTTTGAACGTGTGATCGACGGGAAACTTGGGGGTGCGATAGGGTACCTGGAGGACTGGATGGAACTTGATACCTCTTCCCGCCCAAATTCAAAAGAAGTCACCTGTTGCACACGCCATGTCAAAAAAAACGGAAACCCACACTTCGGGTTTCCGTTTTTTCGTGCGTGACGGGAAGCGGCGTTTTTCAGTCGTCGCCCGCAAAGGCCATCAGGAGCCGGAGGAGGCTCACAAAGATGTTGTAAATGTCCAGATAGATGGCGAGCGTCGCCATGATGTAGTTGGTTTCGCCGCCATGCACGATACGGTTGACGTCGTAGAGGATGTAGCCGGAGAAAACCAGCAGTGCTGCGCCCGAAATCACCAGGGAAAGGGCCGGGAGGTGCAGGAAGAGGTTGGCAATGACAAGCACGATGACCACCGTCAGGCCAACGAAGAGGAATTTCCCGATATTGCTGAAATTGCGTTTGGTCGTGGCGGCGATGCCGGAAAGGGCAAAAAAGATCACGCCTGTGCCGCCTGCGGCCAGCGCGATCAGCGAGCCGCCATTGCTGAAACTCAAGGCCGCGCTGAGAATGCCGGTCAACATCAGCCCCATGAAGAAGGTAAAGGCCAGCAGGAAGACCACGCCCAGGCCGCTGTCCTTCGTTTTGCTCACGGCGAACATGAGGCCAAAGGCGATGCCCAGATAGAGCAGGAAGCCGATCAGGACGCCAAAGGTGAAGAGGTTGAAGCCGGTCAGCATGCCAACCAGCGCGCCCGCCACGGTGGGGAGCATGGAAAGACCCAGCAGCAGGTAGGTGTTGCGCAATACTTTTTGCGCGGCTTCCCCGACATCGCTTGCCGGGGTCGAGGTACGGTCGCTCGGATAAGCGCGATCATCGAAGCTCATGGAATTTCTCCAGTGGTTGAAAAAGTCGGATGTAGTTTAACCGGGTTTATCAGGATAGCAAAATAGCCTTGGCGTACCGTCGCGCGACTTATTTATATGGAATATCCCCTTTGGCTGCACTCGCTGCACTCAAAAAGCCGCGCAGGATATTGATTTCGTCTTTTTCCAGTCCGGCGCGGGCGAAGAGGCGGCGCAGCTTGGGCAGGATGCGCCTGGGTGCGCCAGGGTCGAGAAAACCGCTGGCGATCATGACGGCTTCCAGATGTTGGAAAAACCCTTCCGTTTCCGCGTGACTGGCGGGGGGCGAGGCAAAAGGCGTCACGATTCCGCTTTCCGCCGCAAGGCCGGAAGCATCGGCGCGCGCCAGCGCCGCCATGCGCAGTTCATAGGCGAGCACCTGCACGGCGGCGGCAAGGTTGAGCGAGGCGAACCCCGGTTGCGCGGGAATGCGCGCGACGGCGGAACAGCGTTGCAATTCCGCGTTGGAAAGTCCCGTCGCTTCGTGTCCGAAGACCAGTGCCACCTTTTCCCCGCGTGCGGCACGGGCGAAAGCTTCCGCAGCGCCTTCCCGTGCCAGTTGCGGCGGCGGTCCAAGATCGCGGGCGCGGGCGGAAACGGCGAGGCTCCAGTGGGTTTCCGCCAGCGCCTCGTCCAGGGTTTTTACCACGCGCGCGGCGTCCAGCACCTCGTCCGCGCCGGAAGCGAGCGCGCGGGATTCGTCGTTGGGCAGGATTTTGGGTGCAACGAGGGTGAGGTACGAAAGCCCCATCGTTTTCATGGCGCGTGCCGCCGAGCCGATGTTGCCGGGATGGCTGACGCGGGTGAGCACGATTTCGATCGTGGCAAGCGTTTCTGTCGGGTTCATATTAGAATCGCGTATTTTTCGTGGACGCCCGCGCTTTGGGCGTTCCGGTTTTCAGGGTTTTTCCAGCCATGCATCCCGCTCTCAATATCGCCATCAAGGCGGCGCGTCGCGCCAGCCAGATCATCAATCGCGCCGCGCTCGATCTGGAACATCTCAAGGTCACGGCCAAACAGACACATGATTTCGTCACGGAGGTCGACAAGGCCGCCGAGGCCGCCATTATAGGGATACTGCGCGAGGCGTACCCGGATTACGGCGTGCTGGCCGAGGAAAGCGGCGCGATCTCCGGTAACGGCGCGGGGGCGGAATATCAGTGGATCGTCGATCCGCTGGATGGCACCACCAACTTTATCCACGGTTTTCCGCAATATGCGGTTTCCATCGCGCTTTCCAGGGGCGGTCTGGTGGAACAGGCGCTGGTGTTTGACACGGTTCACAACGAGTTGTTTACTGCGAGCAAGGGGAAGGGGGCCTATCTCAATGATCGGCGTATTCGTGTGTCGCGCCGGTTGAGGCTGGGCGAGGCACTGATCGGTACGGGTTTTCCCTATCGTTCCTTCGAGCATATGGAGGCTTACCTTGCCGTTTTCCGTGAACTTGCGCAAAAGTCGGCGGGGTTGCGTCGTCCCGGCGCGGCGGCGCTGGATCTGGCCTATGTCGCGGCGGGGCGGCTGGATGGTTTCTGGGAATTCGGCCTTTCGCCCTGGGATATGGCCGCCGGTGCGTTGCTCATCTCCGAGGCGGGCGGTCTGGTGAGCGATCTGGCCGGTGAGGGCGCGTTTCTGGAATCCGGCAATATCGTTGCCGGTACGCCCAAAATCTTCGCGCCGCTGTTGCAAACCGTACAGGCCGCACGCACGCCGAAGTTGCAGGCGTAAGAAGCTGTTTACGATTTCCGGCACGCCGCAATCCTGCTTCCTGTCGCGTTGCCGCTTGCTCGTGACGAGGTTGGGGGCTTATGCCAGTCGCAGGCTTCTATATAGCCAATTGGTTGTTTGTTGGGCAAAAGAATGAAGTAAAGTGATGAGGTGTTTATTTCCCTCACGCCTTGCTGCTTTGTGGGCGGGCGTTTCCCGGTTTTTCTTTTTCTGGAGAGTGTACGATGAGCCAGTTTCAAGACAATTCCCAATCCATTGGACGCACGCCACTGGTGCGTCTTTCCCGTATTGTGGGTGGCGCGGGTGCAACCGTGCTTGCCAAGATTGAAGGGCGTAATCCCGCCTATTCGGTGAAAGACCGGATCGGCGTCGCGCTGGTGGAAGACGCCGAAAAGCGCGGCGTGCTCATGCCCGGCAAGGAACTGGTGGAGCCGACTTCCGGCAATACCGGCATTGCGCTTGCTTTTGTGGCGGCGGCAAAGGGGATTCCCCTGACGCTCACCATGCCGGAAACCATGAGTCTGGAACGGCGCAAGCTGCTGGTTGCCTTTGGCGCAAAGCTGGTGCTCACCGAAGGCGCAAAGGGGATGCCGGGGGCGATTGCCAGGGCGGAAGAAATCGCCGCGTCCGAACCAGACAAATATGTGCTGCTGCAACAGTTCAAAAATCCCGCCAATCCTGATATTCATGAAAAAACCACCGGCCCGGAAATCTGGGAAGATACGGAGGGCAAGGTGGATATTCTCGTCTCGGGGGTCGGGACGGGCGGCACGATTACCGGCGTTTCCCGTTTCATCAAGAAGACGAAGGGCAAGGCAATCCAGTCCATCGCGGTGGAACCGGCGACGAGTCCTATCCTTACCCAGGCAAAGCAGGGTGAGCCGCTCAAATCCGGCCCGCACAAAATTCAGGGCATAGGCGCGGGCTTCGTGCCGGATACGCTGGATTTGTCGCTGGTCGATGGCGTGGAACAGGTCACGAACGAAGAGGCCGTGGAATATGCGCGGCGTCTGACGAAAGAAGAGGGGATCCTCTCCGGCATTTCTTCCGGCGCGGCGGCTGCGGTTGCGGTCAAGCTCGCGCACAAGCCGGAAAACGCGGGCAAGACCATTGTCGTCGTCCTGCCGGATTCGGGTGAACGCTACCTTTCCTCTATCCTGTTTGAAGGCTTGTTCGACGCCAACGGCGTGGCGATCTGAGAATCCGTCCGTAATTTCTGATTTTCCCCTGGCGCGGTTTTCCCCGCGCCAGCATCACACAAGCGAGGCGCGCAAGCGCCGTGGCAATCCATTCATGTGGCGGTGTGGCCTTCCAGAAAGTTGGCCATGCCTCGTACCGTCTGGAAAAGCCACGGGGCTTCGCGCCTTGCTGCCGCCCGCGCTTTCGGCGGGGTGTAGAATCCCGCTCTCATTGATTTTCCGGCTCGTACATGGAATACGAAACGATCGCCGCCGTGGATTTGGGTTCCAACAGCTTTCGCCTGCAAGTCGGGCGGGTGGTGGGTGAGCAGATTTATCCGCTGGATTCCCTGAAGGAAACCGTGCGTCTGGCAAGTGGCCTGACCGCCGAACGCCAGCTCGATGAAGCCGCGATCACGCGCGGGGTGGATGCCTTGCGGCGCTTTGGCGAGCGTCTGCGTGGGCTGGACACGGGCGCGGTACGCGCCGTGGCGACCAATACCCTGCGTGTGGCCAAGAATGCGTCCGCTTTTCTCACCCTGGGCGAAGCGGCGCTGGGGTTTTCCATCGAGGTCATCGCCGGACGCGAGGAAGCGCGTCTGATCTACGTAGGCGCGATTCACTGCCTGCCGCCCGCCGCGCATCGACGGCTGATCGTGGATATTGGTGGCGGTTCCACGGAATTCATCATTGGCAGGAAAACCGAGCCGCTGCTCACCGAATCGCTTTACATGGGGTGCGTCGGCTACACGCTGCGCTTTTTCCCTGACGACAGGGTCGACAAAAAACGGCTGAGGGAAGCGCAGGTGGCGGCGGCAAAGGAAATCGGCCTCATTGCCCACAATTACCGGGCGCTGGGCTGGAAGGAGGCGCTGGGGGCTTCCGGCACGGCACGGACGCTTTCCGATCTTCTGGAACTGAACCGGCTCAATCCCGGCGGCATGGCGGGCATCACCCGCGTCGGCATGGAAAAACTCGCGGCCTTGTTCGTCAAGGCGGGTTCCATTCGCAATTTCAACATACAGGGCGTGCGCCCTGACCGCCAGCCGGTTCTGCCCGGTGGTCTTGCCATCATGCTTGCGATATTCGACGAACTGGGGCTGGAACATATGCAGTACGTGGATGGCGCGCTGCGTCAGGGCGTGCTCTATGACCTTCTCGGACGCTATCAGCAGCACGACATGCGTGATGTCACCGTGCGGGAATTCAGGGTGCGCTATCAGGTCGATGGCGAGCAGGCAACGCGCGTGCGCCAGACCGCCCTGCGTCTTCTGGAGTCGCTGGGCGGCGAAGCGGCGCAGGAAACGGAGCGGCAATTTCTCGCTTGGGCGGCGGATCTGCATGAGATCGGTATTTCCGTGGCGCACAACGGTTATCACAAGCATGGCGCCTACATGCTCACCTACGCCGACATGCCGGGTTTTTCCAAAAAGGATCAGGCGCGGCTGGCGGCGCTGGTGCTGGGACATCGTGGCCGGCTGGAACGGCTGACCCTCCTGCCTGCCGACAACATTGGCTGGCAGCGGATTTTCTGCCTGCGGCTGGCGGTGCTCCTGCATCGCAACCGCGACGAGCGGGCGCTGCCGGAACTGGGAGTCAAAACCCTCTCCGACGGTTTTCAACTGGAAGCGCCCCAGACCTGGCTGGACGCCAATCCCTGGACGCGCATGGCCTTGCGGGAAGAAACGGAAATCTGGGCACAGGTGGGAATCAGGCTGAAAGTCAAGGCGCTTGCGCCGCAAAAAGGAGGGCGCGCGTGAGTGCTCCGGCTTTTTTCGCGGAGGCGGAAGGCTTCCGTCTTTCCGGAACCTGGACGCTGGCGGCGCTGACGGCGGGCAAGCCGCGTGCGTTTGCCCGGTTGAGAAAGACATTGCGGGAGGCCGGACAGCGCCGGGCTGGCTGGCATCTTGCCGGAGTGGAAAAACTGGATAGCGCCGCCGCCTTGCTGCTCTGGCAAAGCTGGGGACGGCGCTGGCCGGAGGAACTGGAAGCCACCCCCGCGCAACGTGAGGCGTTGCAACGCGCGGCGGCGCTGGCGGAGGAAATGTCTGCGCCGTCTCCGGTCACGCAGGCGGACGCGACGGCAGGGGAGGACAGCCTCCTGAAGCAGATCGTGCTGGCGCCCGTACTGCATCTGGGACGCCCAACCCTCATCCTCCTGCACAATCTGCGCGGTGTGGTGGAACTCTTCGGACGGCTGGTGCTGGACAGCTTCTTTCTTTTCCGTCATCCGCAGTATCTGCCGCTCAAGGAATTTTCCGCCAATCTCTGCAAGGTGGGCGCGCAGGCGCTGCCGGTGCTGGCGCTGATGGGATTTTTGATCGGTGTCACCATCAGCTATCTTTCCGCCTTGCAACTGAAGCTCTACGGCGCGGATTTGTTCATCGTCAATATCCTGGGGCTTTCCATCATCCGGGAACTGGGGCCGGTACTGGCGGCCGTGCTGGTAGCGGGACGTTCCGGGTCGGCGATGACGGCACAGATTGGCGTCATGCGGGTAACGGAGGAAATCGACGCGCTTGCCACGTTCGGGGTTTCCCGCACCATCCGGGTTGTGCTGCCCAAGGTGGCGGCGCTGACCTTGGCGACGCCCTTGCTGGTGCTCTGGGTTTCCGCCGCCGCGATTGTGGGCGGCGCCCTGGCGGCGCGCTTGCAACTGGATATTTCCTTCCTCTATTTCTTCAGCATGTTGCCCAGGAGCGTGCCCATCGCCAATCTGTGGATTGCGCTTGCCAAAGGCATGGTGTTCGGTTTTCTGATTGCGCTCCTGGCCTGCCAGTTGGGATTACATGTGCGCCCCAATACGGAAAGTCTCTCGCGGCGCACGACGGCTTCGGTCGTCACCGCCATTACCCTCGTCATTCTCGCGGATGCCCTGTTTGCCATCCTCACCCGCGACATCGGCATATCGGGGTGAGGCGGATGGAAAACGTCATCGAAATGCGCGGAATCTGGAGCCAATATCAGGATGTGGTGATCCACCGCGATCTGGCGTTCCAGGTTGCGGCAGGCGAAGTGGTCGCGTTGGTGGGCGGTTCCGGCAGCGGCAAGACCACCCTGCTCCGGGAAATCCTGGGGCTGCTGAAACCCGTGCGCGGCATGGTCAAACTCTTTGGGGTCGATCTTTCCGATCCCGATCCCATGCGTCAGCGCAACATACGGCAGCGGTTGGGCATGTTGTTCCAGCAGGGCGCGCTCTTTTCCGCACTCTCGGTGTTCGACAACATCGCCTTTCCCTTGCGCGAATTGAAGCGTCTGGATGAAGACTGGGTCCGCGACCTTGTGCACATGAAACTGCAAATGGTGGAACTGGAACCCCATCACGCGCAGTTGATGCCCGCCGAACTTTCCGGCGGCATGATCAAGCGGGTAGCGCTGGCGCGGGCGCTGGCGGCGGAACCGGAACTCCTGCTGCTGGATGAACCCACCGCCGGCCTGGACCCGGTGCGCAGTCGCAATTTTGTGCGCCTGATCAAGGATTTGCAGAAGAGTATCGGTTTTACCGTCGTGCTGGTCACGCACGATCTGGAGACGATAGAAGGATTGGGAAGCGATGTGGCCGTGCTGGCCGAACAGCGGATTCTCGTCAAGGGCAGTCTGGAGGCCGTGGCACACTTCGACCATCCCTTTACCCGGCAGTTTTTTGGGGCACCAAGTGTATGAACAGGTTCTTACCGCGTCACGCCAGTGCCGTCGCTCAGTTTCAACTGACCGGCGGTGACGACGAGATCGCCGGGGGCAAGCCCTTCCAGCACCTCCACCCGCGCGCCCTGGCGTTGTCCCAGCTTGACCGCAACAGCACGCGCGCGGTCGCCTTCCAGGCGGAAAACCTGCGGTAAAACGCCGGAGACCACGGCCTCTTCCGGGATGGTCACGGTTTCCCGTTCTCCGAAGCGGATACGCACCCGCGCGAACATGCCGGGGGAAAGGCGGCCATCCAGATTGGGAAGCGTGGCGCGGCAGGAAACCGCGCGACCTTCCACATCCACCAGCGGGTCCAGCGCACTGAGCGTTGCCGCGCGCGCCTCTCCCGGCAGGGCATCCACCCGCACTTCCAGCGCAAGGCCGGGGCGCAGGCGATCCAGCCAGACTTCCGGCAGACGAAAATCCACCTTCAGTGTCGCGGTATCTTCCAGATTGATGAGCGCCTCGCCTTCCTTCACGTAGTCGCCCACGCTCACATTGCGCAAGCCGACCACGCCCGCGAAGGGCGCGCGCAGGCGGGTTTTGGCAAAGCGCGCGGCCGCCAGCGCCACCTTGGCGGCTTCCACTTTCAGGATGGAGCGGCTGTTATCCAGCATGGCGGCGCTGACGAATTTTTTCTGGAAGAGGTCTTCATTGCGTTTCAGATTGGCGCGCGCCAGCGCCAGACTGGCTTCCGCCTGCTGCAATTCCGCCGCTTCCACGCTGGCATCCAGACTGACCAACAGCGCACCCGCCGCTACCCGTGCGCCATCCTGAAAATGCAGGGCGGCCACGCGCCCGGAAATTTCCGGTTTCAGCACCACGGATTCATTGGATTTCATCGTACCGACGGCGTTGGCTTCCTGCACGAAGGTTTCCTTCGTCACGGCGGAAACTTCGACTGCAACAGGATTTTGCCCATTCATCTGTTGCCCGCTGACGGCGGGTTTGCCTTCCGCCGCCGTGTCCGCGCCAGGATTTTTGAGCGCCAGACGGGCGGCAAAAGTCAGAACCGCAAGACTGAACAGGGCAATGACCAGAATCTGTGGTTTTTTCATGGGGTTGCGCTCAAGGTGGCATGGCGGGCACAAGAAACGCCTGCTGGCAGGCTTCCGGCGTCTCTGGCGCGTTCTTGTCGATCTGCCGCGCCTCTACCCGCACCGTACCCGCGCGCAGCATGTCGAATGCCTTGCCCGCCGCATAGGACAAATCCACGATGCGCACCCGATGACGGGCGTGCATCCGGTCATTCATTTTTACGATGAGGCAATGTTCCGGCTTGTCCAGACGCCGTACCGCAATGCGAACGCCCAACGGAAAACGGTTGCTCGCCGCAGTCAACCGATACGGATCGAAACGTTCGCCGCTGGCCGTCCTGCGCCCGTGAAAGCGCCCGCCGGGTTTGCCGTAAT
The DNA here is from genome assembly GCA_031271025.1 of Zoogloeaceae bacterium. Taxonomy (GTDB): domain Bacteria; phylum Pseudomonadota; class Gammaproteobacteria; order Burkholderiales; family Rhodocyclaceae; genus Azovibrio. The sequence continues at coordinate 23,955 of JAISWQ010000094.1, forward strand.
AGCTTGCCCGTCCCCGCAACACCGCCCCCACGCCAACCGGCACGGGTTCAAGCGTTTCGGGAGGGGCAGGCGCTTCAGGGGGGGCAGGGATTTCCTCCGGCGCAACGCCAGCTTCCGGCGCGGGCGGCGGCACGGGGATTGCGCTGGCGTCTTCCGGCGCGCGCGGCAGGGTACAGGCCGTCAGCCCCAGCAAGAGCGCACTGGCGGCCAGCGCCAGATTCAGGAACGCAAACCACCGAGGCTCAGCGCACACGGGTTTGCACCTCGTCTCCCTGGCGGGCAGCAATGACGCCAATGCGATAAACCGTCTCACCCGCCGCTGCGAATTGCGCCAGCGCCGCTTCTACCGCGCCTGCCGCCACGATGACGACAAGGCCAATGCCGCAGTTGAAAACGCGGTGCATTTCCATTTCTTCCACGCCGCCTTCGCGTTGCAGCCAGTCGAAGAGCGCGGGGCGCGGCCAGGCGGATTGCTCCAATACGGCCACCACGTTCTGCGGCAGCACGCGCGGCACATTTTCCAGAAGACCGCCGCCGGTGATGTGCGCCATGCCCTTCACCGTTACCGTTTCCAGCAGTTTCAGCACCGGCTTCACGTAAATGCGGGTTGGCGCCATGACGGCATCGGCCAGCGTCTTTTCTCCGTCAAAAGGCGCGTCAAGATCGGGTTGCGCGCGCGCGATGATCTTGCGGATCAGCGAATAACCGTTGGAATGCGCGCCGGAAGAAGCCAGCCCCAGCACCACGTCTCCCGGCGTGATCGTGGAACCGTCGATGATGCGGGATTTTTCCACGACGCCCACCGCGAATCCGGCGAGATCGTATTCCCCTTCCGGGTACATGCCGGGCATTTCCGCCGTCTCACCGCCAATCAGGGCGCAGCCCGCCAGTTCGCAGCCACGCGCAACTCCGCCAATCACCTGCGCGGCAGTTTCCACGTCCAGCTTGCCGCAGGCAAAATAATCGAGAAAAAAGAGGGATTCCGCCCCCTGCACCAGAATGTCATTGACGCTCATGGCGACCAGATCCTGCCCCACGCCGTCATGCCGGTTCAGTTGAAAGGCAAGTTTCAGCTTGGTGCCCACGCCATCCGTGCCGGAAACCAGCACGGGTTCACGGTAGCGTTTGGGAATTTCAAAAAGCGCGCCAAAGCCGCCAATGCCGCCCAGCACGCCCTCGCGCAGGGTTTTTTTCGCCAGCGGTTTGATGCGATTCACCAGCGCGTCGCCAGCGTCGATATCGACCCCGGCGTCACGATAGGAAAGAGAGGTTGTCATACAGGATTCCCGAAAACCCGGACGCCGAATGGCGCGCGGAAAAAGCCGTCATATTACCAGAAGGCGCAAAAGCCCTCGCGCTACGCGCCGCCCGCTTCCCGCGCGCCGGCACAATCACGGGCAAATTGCCAGGCGACACGGCCACTGCGGGAGCCGCGTCCCAAGGCCCAGTTGAGCGCCTCACGCTCGACGGCGGCAATTTCCGCGGGCGAAAAACCGAAATTTTGCAGCCAACGCGCGACGATTGCGAGATATTCGTCCTGATCGAAGGGATAAAAAGAAACCCAGAGACCAAAACGTTCGGAGAGCGAGATTTTTTCCTCAGTCGCCTCACCGGGATGAATTTCACCATCGACACGGGAAGTTTCCAGATTTTCCGAAAAAAATTCCGGCATCAGATGGCGACGGTTGGAGGTGGCGTAAATCAGCACGTTATCCGGCGGCGCGATGATGGAACCGTCCAGCACCGATTTCAACGCCTTGTAGCCCGCCTCACCCGCTTCAAAGGAAAGATCGTCACAGAAAACGAGAAAGCGTTCCGGGCGTTCGGAAACCTGCGCCACCACTTCCGGCAGATCCAGCAGGTCTTCCTTGTCGATTTCAATGAGGCGCAGACCCACAGCGGAAAATTCGTTCAGGAGCGCCTTCACCAGCGAGGATTTGCCGCAGCCGCGCGCGCCGGTCAGAAGCGCGTTGTTGGCAGGCTTGCCCGCGACGAACTGGCGGGTATTGGCCAGCAATCGCGCCTTTTGCGCGTCGATGCCGGAAAGATCCGCCAGCCGCACGGGATGCGGCCTTGCCACCGGCCAGAATGTGCCGGAGCCCGCCGTACCGGCCTGCCGCCGCCAGCGGCAGGCGGTGACCTGTGTCCAGTCCGGCGCAACCGGCAAGGGAGGAAAACGTGCCTCGATCCGCGCCATCAACTTTTCCGCGCGACTCAGGAAATTTTGCAGTTGGGAAAGGAATGGTGCGGATGGATCAGGTAAAGCGGACATGGCAAGAGAGAACACGAAAGCGGGAAGGTGGTCAATCTAGCCAAAATCAGGGCGTAACACCAGACTTTTTTACGCTGTCGACAGCACCGCGCGTTCAGCCTGCCTTTTCTTTCTGCACGCCTGAACGCCAGAGCACATCCGCGACGCCGTTGGCCTGATTGAGGTGGCGGGCGAGGATGAAGAGGAGGTCGGAAAGGCGGTTGAGGTAGCGGCGACTCGTGTCGGAAATGGTTTCCGCTGCGCCCAGGGTGACGAGGGCGCGTTCGGCGCGGCGGCAGACGGCGCGGGCGACGTGCGCCAGCGCGGCGGGACGGCTGCCGCCGGGCAGGATGAATTCCTTGAGACGCGGCAATCCAGCGTTCATGGTTTCGGCGGCAGCTTCCAGCCGCTCGACATGGGTGTCGGAGAGCAGTCTGGCGCTGGGAATGCAGAGTTCCCCCCCCAGGTCGAAAAGATCGTGCTGGAGGGTGATGAGCAGCGCACGCGTCGTCTCCGGGAGCAGGGGTTCCGCCAGCAGCACGCCCAGCGTGGCATTGAGTTCGTCAACTTCGCCAATGGCGTGAATGCGCAGACTGTTCTTGTGCGTGCGGCTGCCGTCGCCCAGACCGGTGCTGCCTGTGTCCCCTGTACGGGTCATGATTTTGGAAAGCCGGTTACCCAAGGGGAAATCTCCGTCAACAAAAACAGCCCCCCTGAAGACATTTCAGGGGGGTGAAAAACAGGGAAGAATCAGGGGCCTCCTGGTCCTGGTGGTGTGGGTGTAGCGGCGGTTTCAGGTTCACAAAGACCATCTGCGTTATCAAAACCACCGGTTGAAAAACTCGTAGTGGGTGTAGTGGGTGTGGGTGGCTCACCGCCGCCGCCGCCACTGCCACTGCCGGGTTTGCCACCACCACCACAACTGGCAATGACCAGCGCCAGGAGCACTGCCGTGATGGTGGCGCGGAGAATGTTCAGATAGTCTTTCATGATGCGCGTCCTTGAAAGGAAAGGTGCGGATTCTTTGGAATTCTAGCAAAAGAACACCGTTCAGCTACACCGTTTGTCTGCTGTTTCCGGCATTTCGTCGCTTTGTCGTTGCCGAAGGAGACGCGCGCAGAGCGCGATGACCGCGATGTTGGCCAGCGCGACGGCCGCAATCAGATGCGCGAGGGTAGCGCCCTGCGCGAGCATTTCCATGGCGAAAAGCGCCGCCAGCGTCATGAACAGGGCATTCAGGATGTTGTTGGCGGCGATCACGCGGGCACGGTGGCCGGGGTGGCTTTCCTGTTGCATCAGGGTGTAGAGCGGTACGCCATAAAGGCCGCCGGATGCCCCCAGCAGCAACAAATCGAACAGCACGCGCCAGACGCGCGGTTCCGCGAGGAGCTGGGCGAGCGGCGCGGCGGCAAGGGGCGTGCCTGCCGCAATCCAGGCGAGATCCAGCCCGAACAGGGTCAGGCCGATTGCGCCCGTGAGGGTCAGACGCACATCTGCTCTTTCCCGCGCGAGCTTGCCGCAGAGGAGCGATCCCGCGCCGACGCCAACCGCGAAGACCGCGAGCAGCACCGTCGCCAGATGTTCCGAACCGCCCAGCACCGTCTGGGTCAGGGCGGGAAACTGGGTGAGCAGCAGCGAACCATAGAGCCAAAACCAGGAAATACCCAGTACGGCGAGGAAAACGCGGCGGTTTTCGCGGGCAAAGCCGATGCAATGCCAGGTGGTGGTAATCGGGTTGAAGTCGAGGCGCAAGCCGGGGTCAGGGGCGGGGGCAGGCGGAATCGCGCGGCTGGCGGCATAACCGAGCAGGGCAATGGCAAGGCTTGCCAGCGTAATCCAGAGCGCGCCGTTTTCCGTGGCGGCAAGCAGACCGCCCGCGAGCGTGCCCAGCAGGATGGCGACGAAGGTGGCGGCTTCGACCAGCGCGTTGCCGCGCACCAGCTCATTGGCGGCAAGATGCTGTGGCAGGATGGCGTACTTGACGGGGCCGAACAGTGTCGATTGCAGTCCCAGCAGGAACAATGCCGTCAGCAGGAGCTTGAGGCTTTCCGCCGCGAAGCCCGCGCCGGCGACGAGGACGATGAGAATCTCCAGCGCCTTGCTGATGCGCGCCAGTCGCGCCTTGTCGTATTTGTCGGCCATGAGTCCTGAGGTGGCGGAAAACAGGAAGAACGGCAGGATGAACAGCGCCATCGCCAGATTGGTGAGAAAACCGGATGAAAGCGCGGACCACTGCGCGCTCTGGAAAGTGAGGAGAAGAATGAGCGCGTTTTTGTAGAGATTGTCATTGAACGCGCCGAAAAACTGGGTGAAGAAGAGCGGCGCGAAACGGCGTGTCTTAAGCAGGTTCTGTGCGGACATGGTGTTTTTCTCTGGCGAAAAAGGATCGTGTGGCGAAAACCTGTGACGAAAAACCCTGGTTCTGCCAGCGCAGCGCGCGTTTCAGGGCAAGATCGAAGAAGAGCGGATTGTGTTGGCGCAGCGCCACGAGATCATCGGTGGCTTCCGCGGGCAGGAGACCGGCGCGGACGAGGCGTCCCGTCGAGATGATGGGAATGATGCCGGGCAGGGGATAATCAGAGCCATTGATGAGGCGATCATGCCAGTCCGCGCGTTCAAGCAGGGTTTTGAGCGTCGCGGTCGAGTGATTGATGAGGGTGAGGGCGGAAATATCGCCGAACAGGCGGCCTTGCCAGGCGGGATCGTCCATGAGGCGGCCAAAGAGTGCAAAGCTCGCGCGATGCTGGCCAGGATGGTCAAAATCCTCATCCTCGCCCTGCGAGGCACAATGGGCGATCAGCACACGTACCCCCGCTTCCAGCGCCCGCCGGGTGCGCAGGGGATTGCCCAAAGCCTGCGTATCGCTTCCTTCCACCGCCGCTTCCTTGCCGCAGTGGATCAGCAGCGGCAGGTCGAGGCGGGCGAGTTCGGCGAAAAAGGCAGCGCATCGGGGCGAGGCGGGGTCCATGTTCTGCGCGGCGGGCAGCCATTTGATGGCCTGCGCGCCCTGCACCGCCGCTTGTTGAAGCCGGTCGATGGCATCCGCGCGATAGGGATGGATGGAAGCGGCCCAGACAAAACGGTCAGGGCGCGTCTGTGCCAGTGCCCGCGCGTAGGCATCCGGGATGTGGAAGGAACTGCGCTCCGGGCGAGGCTTGCCGGCATCATCATGAAAATGGTCGAACGCCAGTACCATCGACTTCACGCCAACCGGGAAGGCATCCATGAGTTCGGTCAGGCGCAGGAGAAAGGCTTCATCGACGGAAACGCCATGCGCGTCGCGCGTCGCGCCCGCGCCACTGCCATTCATGTAGAAAAGGCGTTGCAGGTATTGCCAGGGATGGCGCAGGGGCGAATTCAGGGCGTCGCCCAACGTAATGCCGCTTTCCGAATCGCCGATTCCGGCCAGATGGACGTGCGTGTCCCAGACGTCGGCGGGATCGAGATCGTCCCAGACCTGCGCAAGCCAAGGGCTTTGCGCGAGTTCGGGCGGTAGAACGGCGGGGCGGCAGGTATTCAGGAAGTGGGGTTTGCCAAGGGCGTAGCCCATCCCGGCCAGACCTGCCAGACCCAGCGCGCCGAAAAGAAAACGGCGACGGTTGCGGGAGAAAGCGGAATGGGTCATGTTGCCTCCCTTTGGCCCGCGTCCTGTAGCGCCATTTCCCTGAGGCGCGGATAGTCGGGTTTACCAGTGCCGAGAAGGGGCATTTCCGCAAGCAACACAATGCGGCGCGGCACGGCAATTTCCGGTACGCCGTGCCTCTTGGCTTCGGCTTGCAGCGCCTCGCGGGTGAGCGCCGGGTCCGT
>JAISWQ010000098.1 GCA_031271025.1 Zoogloeaceae bacterium
GAATACGACGGCAAGGCGAAGGCGAGCATCCACGGCTACCGGCTCGATACGCCGAAGTTGAAAGGCAATACAGGGATGCTGGAAGCAGGTTTTACGTTGAATCCCACAGCAGAAAAACCCCTGACGCTGGATTTTGGCGTGCAGGGTTACACCGGCAGACGCGAGGGGATAACGGGGAGTTTCAGGGTGAATTACCGGTTCTGAGGTGTGCGCCCCGTTCGTCAAGAGCGGGGCGTAAAGCGACGCGGCAATTCTTCCACCTCGTCATTGCGAGGGTCGAAAACCTGTGGCAATCAAACGGTTCCGTCTTCTGCCCGCCTACATGCTGAAGAGACTCAGCCCCGTAATCCGCACATAGGATTGCTGCGCGGCCTGGAGCTGCAACTGGCTCTTGGAAATCGAACTGATGAGTTCGGCATAATCCGCATCGACAAGATCGGAGATCTGCTGCTTGTATTGCACCTGCAAATCCTGATCCAGCGTCGTGAGCGATTCCACCTCGGCCATGCGCGCGCCCACGATGGCGCGGCTGTCATTGATGTGGAAAATCGCCTGCTCCAGACTTGCGCCCACGCGCTGCATGATGTTCTGGAATTCGGGCGAGCCATTCGAATAAGAATCCAGCGCCGTCATGAAATTTTGCAGACTGTCGAAGATACTTTCATCCCGGCTGGGGGATACCGTAAAACTGTCGCCCGCCGCCGGCACGCCCTGGATGTCGATGGAAACGCCGGGAATGCCGGTGATGTCCGCGCCGCTCGTGTAGGTTCCAGAGCCGATCACCGTGCCGCCGCTATCCTCGATGTCGTAACCCGTCGCCGAAGTGAAGCGGATGGTGTAGTTCTGCCCGTCAAACGCGCCCGCGCCGCCGACCGATGAGCCGTTGCCGATCACGCCCGATCCGGTATTGCCTGCCGCCGGATTCGCCACGAAGATGCCATTGCCCTGCGGAATCCCCTCGAAAAATTCACGCCCGGAAAAATTGACGGTCATGAAACGGCTGGTTTCCACCTGCAACTTGCGTTCGCCTTCGTCGCCCTGATAGTGCACACTGCCATCCGACTGCACCACGAAGGGCTGGCTGCCCGCCTGAAACCCCGCGAAGCGATATTGTCCGTGCGCGTCGGCGTTGTTGGCGATACCCAGAATCTGATCGAACTTGGCGCGCACGTCGACCAGAATATCCTGCAACTGATGTTCGTCGTAAGCGCCGTTGCCCGCCTGAATCCAGCGGTCTTTCAGACCCACCAGGGTTTCACCCACCGAAGCCATCAGGCTTTCCAGTTCCTTCAACTGGGCGGAAGCATTCCCCTGATTGTCCAGAAACTGGTCATTGACATGCTGTTTCTGCTCCGTCGCCAGCGCCTGCGCGGCGGCTACCGGATCGTCCGCTGGCGTCACCACACGGCGTCCCGTCGACATCTGGTTCTGGTATTTGTAGAGGTCGGATTGAATCCGCGACATGCCGTTGATTCCGGTGTCGTAAATGAGGGCTGTACTGAGTCGCATGATCTGCTCCTTCCGTCTTTATCCTGGGTTCCGTCAGCGTCCGATGCTGATAATGATGTCGAACATTTTGGATACCGTATCCATCATCCGCGCGGCGGCCTGGTAGGAAAGCTGGTATTCCAGCATGTGCGCGTATTCCTCGTCGAGATTCACCCCGGCAGTGGATTCGCGCGCCTCGTTTGCCTGTTGCAGCAGCACTTGCTGGGATTCGGCACTGACCTGCGCGGTCTTGGTCTTGGTGCCGATGTCGCTGACCAATTGGGCGTAATCCACCTGAAAGGTTGCGTTTCCCTTGCCTTGCAGCGCGTCGCCGTTCATCGTCATCGCGGTTTGCAGATTGCCAATGCGCACGATATTGCGCGAATCGGCAATCCCGCCGATGTTCGCGCCGATTGTGAACGTATCGCCACCGCCGGGCGTGCCGTCATCACCGGGCGTACCGTTGATGGCAAACTCGAAACCGTCGATATTGATCGTGTCGCCACTGTTGTAGGGGATCGGGAAAGTCGCCGTCACGCCATTGACCGTCACCGTGCCGGGCGTACCGCTCGTGAGGTTCAGCGTTCCCGTTGCCTTGTTGTATTGCAGCGTGATTTCGGAGGCCGGTACGGCGTAATTCGCATCCACCACCTCGCCGGGACTGATGACCGCATCGCCGATATTGGTGGACGACGCCCCCGTGCGGATGGGCGAAGCCGCCGCAATTTTGCGCACGTCGGCGGCAATATCCTGATTCACCGTCATGTTGCGCCCGACTTCCCGTGTCGGTTGCAGCAGGTATTTGTCGCCTGCCGCATGACCGCTGGTAAAGCGGATTTTCAGACCATCGAATTCAAGGTCGACACCTTCCGCAACCGTCCCCACCACTTTCTGGTCACTCAGGCGGGTAATGACAAAATTGCTGCCGTCAAAGCGCGCCTCGTAATCGCTGCCGGTCAGTTGCGTGTAAAAATTGCCTTCGCTGGAAATTTCCGGCGGCAGGAAGGAAAACGAATCGATATTGCCGGTAAAGGCGCCGTTCGGATAGGAAACCCGGTTGTTGCCCGAATTGTTGATGCCCTTGGGGTCGCTTGTCTTGAAAAAACGCTCAATGAAATCGGGGTCGCCCTGTACGTTGTTGAGCAAATCCTGCCCCAGCGCCTGCTGGGCATTCACCGTGAGCGCGACGGAAGCCGAGAGTTTGCCCAAGGAATTGAAGGCAGGTTCCAGCGCCTCCCGGCGGAACGCCAGCAGGCCGCCAACCGAACCGCCGTCGAAATAGCTTTCCGGCAATTCCGTCCCGCCTTTCTGCCCGATGATGATACGTTCGGGATCGGCGGCGGAAGGCCGCGCCTCCAGCTCCACAGTACGATTGCCCACCACAAGCTGCTGCCCCATGCCGGCAAAGATATTGAGACTGCCATCGGAATCCTGCACGGTGGAAACGCGCACCAGCTTGTTCAACTCCAGCACCAGCTGATCCCGCGCGTCCATGAGGTCATTGGGCGGCTGCCCGCTCGAAATCACCTGAATGATCTTTTCGTTGAGATTGGCGATCTGTTTGCCATAGCCGTTGATGAGATTCACGGAATCCCGGATCTGGGTATTGGTTTCGTCCGCCATTTGCGTCAGACGGTCATCCAGAACCTGGAAGCGGGTCACCAGCGCCTGCGCGCTGCTGAGCATGGATTGCCGCGCGGAAGTCAGCCCCGGATTCGCGGCAACATCCTGTACCCCCTGGAAGAACCCCGCGAGCACAGGAGAAATGCCAGCGTTGGAATCCGCCAGAAGGCTGTCGATACGCGAGATCATGGCGTTGTAGGTATCCAGTTCGCTCGCCTTGCTTTGCGCCTCGTTGAGATGCTTGGTGAGAATATCGCTGTAGCTTCTCAGGATGGTATTCGTGTGCACCCCTTGGCCGACAAAGCCCGCTCCGGTATAGACCGCGCTGTTCGTCGCCTGCATGATGGCCTGACGACTGTAGCCCGGCGTATTCGCGTTGGCGATGTTGTGCTGCGTCGTGGCAAGCCCCAGTTGCGCCGTGGCAAGCGCGCTGAGGCCCGTGTTCAGTAAACTCATGATGTTCTCCGTATACCGCAGGTTAACGACACGGACGAGGAAAACTTGAAGCGGTATCGCCCGCGCTGCTGGCAAGCCGTCCGTCCCGATTGTGGTTCAACCTTCTCAAGCAAGGTTTGTACCACATGAAAAAATGCCGCCTTCGCCTTGATATACGGCCATTTTCGACACACGCGGCATTTTCCCGGCGGAAAATCTTGCCGCCCCCAAGGGCAACACGCCTTGGGATACACTCTTGTTTTTTTTACCGGAGCCAACCTCATGCCCGTGCATTACGCCACTCCTTCTCCCGAATCCCTCTTTCCCATCGCGGGTGTCCGCCTGGGCGTGGCGGAAGCGGGGTTCCGCAAAAAAGATCGCAAGGACCTCACCCTGATCACGCTGGATGAAGGCGCGACCGTCGCGGGGGTATTCACGCAAAACCGTTTCTGCGCCGCGCCGGTACAGGTCTGTCGCCGCCATCTCGCGGCAGGCCACGGTATTCGGGCGCTGGTGATCAATACCGGCATTGCCAATGCGGGCACTGGCGCGGCAGGATTGGCCACCGCCGCGGCAACCTGTCTTTCCGTCGGCCAGACGCTGGGCATTCCGGCGGAAACGGTGCTCCCCTTTTCCACCGGCGTGATTCTGGAAACCCTGCCGGTTGAGCGCCTGACCGCCGCCTTGCCCGCCGCCGCCGCCCACCTGGACGCAACGCACTGGCATGCCGCTGCGCACGCCATCATGACTACCGATACCGTCGCCAAGGCAGCCTCCCGGCGCGTGGTCATCGGCGGCAAGACCCTTACTCTCACCGGCATTTCCAAGGGCGCGGGCATGATTCGTCCCAACATGGCCACCATGCTTGGCTTCCTCGCCACCGACGCCGCCATTGCGCCGCCGCTTCTGGCGCGGCTAGTGAAAGAAGCGGCGGATGTTTCCTTCAACAGCATCACGGTAGACGGCGACACCTCCACCAACGATTCCTTTCTTCTCATCGCCAGTGGCAAGGGCGAACTCGCCTTCCAGGACGGCACGGAACCTGGCTGGATGGAAACCCGCGCGGCCATCCTCGCTGCGGCAACGGAACTCGCGCAAGCCATCGTGCGCGACGGCGAAGGCGCAAGCAAATTCATCACGGTAACGATCGAAGGCGGAAAAACACGCGCGGAATGCCGTCAGGTCGCCTATGCCATCGCCCATTCACCGTTGGTCAAGACCGCCTTTTTCGCTTCCGACCCCAATCTGGGACGCATCCTCGCCGCCATCGGCTATGCCGGAATCGACGATCTGGAGGTGGAGGGCGTCAAGGTCTGGCTGGAAGCGGAAGGAACGGCGGTACTCGTTTCCGAACAAGGCGGACGCGCCGCCAGCTACCGCGAAGAAGCCGGCGCGGCCCTCATGCAGAACGCCGAGATCACCGTGCGCGTTCACCTGGGGCGTGGTACGGTCGCCGCTACGGTCTACACCACGGATTTGTCTTGCGACTACGTGAAAATCAACGCCGATTACCGTTCCTGAGAGAGAACCGACTACTTTTTTGTTGCTGTCGAGACAAAATCCCAGTGTTCAAGGTTCGTGGGAGGATTTTGCCGCAGGGTTTGCGCGCGCTCCGTGTAGATGGCATATAGCGCCTGTTGGGGGAATTGGGCGTGGAGACGGGAAAAGGCATCGGCGGCTTCGGCAAAATTGCCCTGGAAGTAGCGCGCGCAGGCTTCTTCCCAGGCGCACAGCTCGTCCTGCCGCGCAATTCCGGTTTCCTGGCGCATGGGGGTGTATATGCGTACCGGCTGCGATTTTCCCTTGACCCGGAGGGTATCCACGTATTGAAAGACGAAGCGTTCTCCGCAGGCATTCCGGGTTTCCTCGCTGACGACCACTGCCACGCCGTATTGCGGGCAGAGACCTTCCAGACGAGCCGCCAGGTTTACATTGTCGCCAATCAGGGTGTAATTGATGAGTTCCTCGGAACCCATGTTGCCCACATAGGCCGGGCCGGTGTGGATGCCCGCGCCGATGCGGAGCGTCACGCCGAATGCCGTTTGCAATGCCTCGTTCAGGGCTGAAAGTTTTTCCTGCATGGCGAGCGCAACCGTCACTGCCTGCGCTGGATGATCCGGCACATCCAGGGGCGCGTTCCAGAAGGCCATGAGCGCGTCGCCGATGAATTTGTCCAGAGTGCCGCCGTGTTCGCGCACCAGCGCGGTCATTGGCGTGAAATAACGGTTGAGCAGATTCACCACCTGCTGTGGGGAAAGTTTTTCGGAAAGACTGGTAAAACCCCGGATGTCGGTAAAGAGGATGGAGAGTTCCCGCTCTTCTCCAGCAAAGAGGTTGCCGGAAAGTTTCGTGATGCGCTTGACGATTTCTGGAGAGACATAGCGGGAAAAGGCGTTTCTCAAAATGAGCTTTTGTTTTTCTTCCTGCCAGAAACGCAGGAAGACGAGGCACACCCCCATGAGTACGACCGTCAGCACGACGTACAGGGGGGAGATGAAAACGCCGCCGCTGAAAAAATGCCGTGAAAGCAGGAGGGGTGCGGCCATGAGCATTCCCGCGACCGGCAGGTAGACGCGAGGGCGCGCAAGGCCGAAGGCGAGGGCGGCGAAGAGGCCGAAGAGAAAAATTCCCAGGATTTGCGCGGCGGGCGTCCAGGGCGGGACGCGGATGGCATTTCCGGCGAGGATCGCATCCAGTACGGCGGCATGGATTTCCACGCCGGGGAAAACTGCATCGAGCGGCGTTGCGCGAATGTCCAGCAGTCCCGGTACGGAAGTGCCCACGAAGACGATCCGTCCCTGTAGTGCTTCCGGGGGCGCGCTCCTGTGCAGCACGTCCGCCGCGCTGAGGTAAGGGTAGGTGCCGCTGGGGCCGATGAAGGGAATGTACATTGCGCCTTGGGTATCCACCGGCATGTTGTAGCTTCCCACCCGAAGGGATTCAAGTCCGTATGGCCCGGAGCGCGCGATGAGGGTTTGGTTTCCTGTGGCCAGCATCAGGGCGCTCAGGGTGAGTGAAGGAAGTACGGCGTCTCCCACGCGGAGAATGAGCGGCGTCTTGCGCACGACGCCATCCGCGTCCGGGGCGACGTTGATGAAGCCCAGGGGCGTTTTGTCCCGCAAAAGCGGCAATGGCAGCACGGCGCTTCTTGCCGACGGCAGGGAATCCTTCAGGGCGCGCGCGCCGGGCGAAGCCTGTTCGACAAGGTTCATGGCAGAGGGGATGATGTCCAGGGTATCGTCCGCAGCGCCAGTGAAACGTCCGTAAAAACCGAGCACGGCCGGGCCTTGCCGCAGGACATCCGCCAGCAGTTGATCGAAGTCGCGCAGACCTTGCGGCAGGCCGTCCAGGTTCAGGGTCACGCCGCGGTCGCGCAGAAGGGTGGCTCTGAGCCGTTCCGGCGAAGTGCGGTCGGCTTCCGTGAACAGGATATCCAGCCCAATGGCCGCAACCTGATATTCGTTCAGCGCCTCCAGCAGTTCCGCCACCAGATAGCGCGGCCAGGGCCACTGTCCGTATTCCTTCAGGGCGGTTTCGTCGAGATCGATGATCACCGGCACGGGCGAAGGTTGAGGCGCGGCGCGCAGGGGCAGAAGGCTGTCGTAGAGTTTCAGGTTCAGGCGAACGATGGGCGATGGTTGGGCGACATAGAGCGCCATCATGCTCAGGATGACCGCCATGCCGACAAGGGTGGCGGAAAACCACGGCGCACGCGCGCTGCGTGAAAGGAAGGCGGGAAGGTTCGTCGCTTGCCGCACGAGCGGCTCCTTCGGATTACTGATCGCCGATCATTCCGAAGGGCATGTCGGTACTCATTCTGTCCTCCGTCTCCGGGAAGCGTTCGTAGATGAACGGCAGCATGTCGGCAAGTTCCAGCATACAGGTGATCAGCGCGGGGTCGAAATACGTTCCTGCTTCTTTTTGCAGGAAACCCAGGGCATCCGCGAAGTTCCAGGCATCCTTGTAGCAGCGGGAAGAGACCAGCGCGTCGAAGACATCGGCGATGGCGACGATGCGCGCGCCCAGGGGAATGGCTTCTCCCGCCAGGGGTTTTCCATTCACTGCGGGGTAGCCGCTGCCGTCCCATTTCTGGTGATGATGCAGCGCGATGTCCTGGGCGATGCGGGTCATGCTGGAGATGTCTTCGGAGAGGATGGAAGCGCCGATGCGGGTATGTTCGCGCATGGCGGCGGATTCTTCTGCGGTGAGTTTGTCCCGTTTCTTCAGGATCAGGTCGCTGACGCCCACTTTGCCGATGTCGTGCAGCATGGCGGCCAGCCGAATGCAGTCCTTTTCGTAGCGGATGCGATCCTTGCTGCGGGTGCCGTCCAGTTTTTCCGCCCATACCTGGTAGAGTTCCGCGGCGATGGCGCCGACGCGTTCCGCGTGCGGACCGGTTTCGGTGGGGTCATGCACGGCGGCCATGCGCAGGAGGCTGTAGATGCCCTTGCGTTCCAGCATGCTGTATTCCAGCACGCTGGAAACTTCCCTGGCCAGCAGCCGGGCGTTGAATTCCATGCTGGGGGTGAAGGGAGAGGGTTTGCCGGTGCGGGAATCGAGACTGTTGATGAGTTGCAGGATGCCGGAGACCTGTCCCATTTTGTTGAAGAAGGGCAGGGTGAGCATGGAGATGGTGCGGTAGCCTGTGCTCTCGTCGAAGCTGCTGTTGAATCGGTAGGGCACGTTGGGCGGCAGGCGCCGGACATTGGCGAGATTCAGTGCTTCCCTGGAAAGGGCGACATATCCGGCGATGGAGTATTCGGTGATGGGCATGCGCATGGTGGCATAGGCGTACCGATAGGCGTTGTCGACGGGAAAGAGGTTGTCATTGTGGGTGTAGGCGAAGACGAGTTCGTTGCCTTCCACGAGAAAGATTGTCCCGGCGTCGGCGTGGGTGATTTCCCTGGCCTTGGCGAGAATGCTGTCCAGCACGGTGTTTACATCGCGGTAGCGCGCGATTTCTTCCAGAAAGAGGAGCAGCCAGTCGCTGCCGTAGCGGGTGAAGGGAATGGGGCCGGAGGGGATGAAATGCATGCCCTCGCGGGCGACGTACACATTGAGCCTGCCCGAATGGACAATGTTGCGCAGGCAGCCGTCCAGCGCGTCCAGTTCCCGGTCGGAGCGGCGCGGCTCGTGGTGACTGAGCACCAGATTGCGTGTTCCCGCCCTGGCTGCGGCTTCCACCCAATCTTCCCAGGCGGAATGTCCCCAGCCGGGCGTGTAGTTCGCCCGGTCATACATGGCGTCCACCACGGCAATATCCGCGTCGCGCAAAAAATCCTCGGCTTCGGCGAAGGCGGTTTCGCCTTCGCTGATCTCGTGGTCGCCGGTGTAGACAAAGCGTGCGTCATCGGCGTCTATCCGGTAGCCCAGGCAGCCGCCGGGGTGGCATACGGCGAAGGTTTCCAGCGTGATGCTGTTTGCTTTTGCGCCGATGTGCATGCGTTCCCCGGCCTTGAGCGGATGGCGGATGACAACGCCTTTCAGGAGCGAAAAGGGGACGGGGAAAAGCCCGGCCTCATGGAAATGATCCGGTGCGTGCGCCATCCAGTCCGGCAGGTAGAGATGGATGGTCCAGTTCGGATTGTGGATGGGTTTGAAGAACCACAGGCCCATGATGTGGTCGGCGTGACCGTGGCTGATGAAGATGTGGCATTCGCCGCTTTCGGGCAATGCTTCCCCCGCTTCACACAGTCCTGTGCCCGCGTCGAGAAAAAGGATGGCGCCGTTGTTGGCGCGCAGTTCCACGCAGGCGGTATTGCCGCCGTAGAAGGCCGTGTCCGGGGAAGGGTTGGCGATGCTGCCGCGCACGCCGCGCAGGATGATTTCCATGAGTGTGGTTGTTTGTTGGGTGCAATCCAAAGTGGCGGCACGGACATGGGAGACATTCGATCCTTCAAAACCCGAAGGCCACGCCCGCGCTTGCGTAGTGTTGCCTGTAATCGTAAAGATCGCTGGTGGAAGCATTTTTGCTGTACTGGTAATTGAGTTCCACCGACCAGGATTTGTTGATGTGCCAGGTGAGACCGCTTCCCAGACGCAGGCGTGTATCCCGGCGGTCTTCTGCTTCCAGTATTGTGGCGGGGCCTTTGTAGCGTTCCACGGTATAGGCGGCGAAGGGCGTCAGTTCAAGCCGGTACGGCAGCTTGAACGAGAAGCGGGCGGTCGCTTCCCAACCGTCGTAGTCGTAGGTATCCGCGTCGGTGGCGGCGTGCAGGTAGCGTCCGCCGGCGAGGAATTCGTGGTTGGCGGCGCCGAAGAAGAAGCGGCCATATCCGCCGGCCCAGCCATAGGCGCCATTGCGTTCGGAGATGAGCGAGTATTTGCGCTGGTCGATGCCGCCTCTGACGATCAGGTGGGCGGCAGGGGTTGCCGCCCAGAGGAAGGTGGCTTCCGGGCCGATGGAGGAAACATGCTGGTAGAAATCGTAATCGAAGATTTCCGCCTTGAGACGGCCTTCTGTCAGGGTGGTGACGGTCATGTGGCGCAGGCCGAGCGCGGCGCGGCCCCATTGTGAAGTGCGGTTGTTCAGGCGGGAAAGTTCGTTGTTTTCGTTGCCGCGCCAGAAGACTCTTACGTCGCCCACCACATGCCAGGGGCTGTTCAGGGCAAAGCGGCGGGCGAAATCCACATCCGCGCCCAGATAGACGCCGACACTTTCCCGCGCCTTTGCGTCTTTCACCGTGACCTGCCAGTTGCCGAGATCCAGGGTGTCGGAGCGTGGTCCCAGGTTGGCGTTGGAATCATGATACACACCGCCGCGGAGGACGCCGTGCACCTGAAAGAGGCTGTAGCGTGCTTCCAGGGCATCCAGCGCGCGCACGCTTTCTTCCTGTTCGTCGCCCAGGGAGCGCACGACGGCTGCGCTGCGTCTGGCGCTTTCGCCGTCGCCCAACAGCAGGTAGACATGCGTGAGTTCATTGTAGAGCCAGGCGGTTTTCGGGTATTTTTCCAGCAGGGTTTCGTAGGCGATGACGGCGAGATCGAAACGTCCGATCCGGGTTGCGGCACGCGCCAGGCCCAGATTGATGGCGTCGTCGTCTGGTTCCTCGCGCAGGAGACGCAGGTAAAGTTCATAGGCTTTGGCGGCCTCGTTCTGTTCCAGGAGTCGCGCGGCTTCGACTTTAGCCGAATCCAGGGCGACGAGACGGGCGGTATTGTCGGCGGCGAGAGTGGGAAATGCCGGAAGACACAGAAGCGCGCCCGCCGTCAGGGCAAGGGCGCGAAGGGGTGAAATGAAGCGCATGAATTCGATATCCTGAGAGTGAATGACGGCGGTCGCATGGGGGGGGGTGTCAATTTCGGGTGACGGTGCCGGTGCCGGCGCCTGCGTCAATAATGGTGGGGACAGAACGAGACCCGATACGATAGTTGGCAGGAACGGTATTGGCTGTGCTAAAGGCATCGCGATTGCCCGCTGGCCCGTTGTAGAACAAGGTGGTGTCGTTCGATTTCGCCAGGTCATTCTCCCACCCTATCTTCATCGGCGGAGGATATCCCGCCATTTCATTCCCGGCTGAAAAACTTCCTATGCGATACCCGTTGGTATCCGCAGTTCCTTTACCTCCACGAAAATCGAGAGCGGTGAGTTCAACACTAATCTTGGCGAATTCGTAACGGCCGAAAACGCCGCTCAGCTTCAAGTATGCGTCGTTAATCTTTCCGTCTTGCAACTGAACGGTAAAACCGAAGGTTCCTGTCGTGTCGTTCCCGAGCACCGACGTGCTGATCGTTCCCGCGACCGTTGCGACCGTTGCCAACTGGCTCGTTCCTGTGTTCGCGAAATTATTGCCCAGATCCGTCGGCCCACTGGGAATGGAACCCAGCTCCGGCCCGCTGGAAATGGAACTGCCCGGCCCAGACCCGCTGGAAATGGAACTACCCGGCCCAGACCCGCTGGAAATGGAACTGCCCGGCTCCGGCCCGCTGGGAATGGAACTACCCGATTCCGGCCCGCTGGGAACGGAACTACCCGGCTCAGGCCCGCTGGAAATGAAGCTGCCCGATTCCAGCCCGCTGGAAATGGAACTGCCTGACTCCAGCCCGCTGGGAATGGAACTGCTTGACTCCGACCCGCTGGAAGTGGAACCGTCCAGCTCCTCCGACACGTTCAGAGTCGCACTTGCGACCAATTGCGGCGTGCTGTTGCTGTTGTCATGCATCGGAAGGTCCCCCCCCCCCCCCCCGATTTTCGGCATTCTGGAATGGTTCCGGCGCGGCAGCAGCAGTACCTATTCCGCCGCGAAAGGCCAGATCCCGACCCAGATTGCGGCGATCCTGGGGAGAAATGGGTTCCGGGTGCGCCGAACTGTCGGGAACGGTGATCTTGTTCCCGCCCGGCACATTGATGTCATTGACGAACACCCCGCGCGTGGTGCT
>JAISWQ010000110.1 GCA_031271025.1 Zoogloeaceae bacterium
TTACGCCGTGAGTTCCACGGTGTCAGCCTGTGGAGAGGAAGGCTCTGGTCGTTGTCGCAAGACGACGGCGAAACCGGCCTCGGCGAAGCAGGAATCCGACAGCACATCACCCGATCAGATTCGCTCTGATTTGGGAAAATTTGTATAGGTTCTGAAGAACGGAACAGCGGATTACAGCCCCAGGAGTTTGTCGGTCAGCCTGCCGTAGGGCTGGACTTCCTCGATATCTTTTGGGGTCAATGGTTTGAAGCCGCCGTAGGCGGTGTTTTTGCCGAAGAACACCTGGCCTTCCGCAGAGGTGGGGAACGCCTCCAGAAGACGCTTCAACTGGGCAATTTTTTTCGCGCCCAGATTTCGGTGCGCAAGATAGGCGAGTGAAGGAAAACTGATTTTCGTGATGTCCAAGGATTTGAGCCTGGAACGCAGTTCCGGCGGCAATTGTGCGAGATTTTGCGGGGTGGCGAACATGGCATCCAGTTGGCCTTCGGCAATGCGCTCCATGCCAGTTTCGTGCGCGCCCAGCGGAATCATGTAAACCGCGTTGTAAAGGTCATTGCGTTTCAGCCATTCGTCCGCATAGACGTAGTACATGGAAAGAAAGCCTGGAAGTCCCAGACGTTTGCCGCGCAGGTCTTCCGCTTTCTGGATCGGGCTGTCCTTATGCACGATGACGGTAAATTTCAGGCGGGTACCATATTGCACCAGGGGCACATAGCCCTGTCTGAGCAAACCGGGAACAAAGTGCGCCGAGGCGCTGACCACATCGAATTTCCCGGTCAGTGCTTCCTTGTAGAACGTGGCGTAATCGCTGGGGACAAAAAACGTGGTGGAAGTCGAATCCAGAGTGCGATTGAGGTAATCGCGCAGGGGAGCATGGGTCTTGATGAGCGAGGCGGCAGTGCTATAGGGAACAAGTCCGAGCGACAGTCTTTCCGCAGCGAAACTCTGGGAAAAGCAGAAGGCGGTGCATAATAAAACGAACAACCGGGAACAGATGCGCATACTTTTGTCCTGAGTAAAGATAATCGGAGAAACCTACCCGTTTTGCGCATCACATGGAAAACGCATTGCACTCAGAAAAGTGAGAAGTGGGGCTACTCGGTGGTCGACAATTATATGCATGGATATGCCAAATATGCAAACAATTCAATCAGGATGGGACAATCAAGTGACTGGAAATCTCTCTGACTCGAAAACCGCCACTTAATTGTACCCAATCCAGATTGATTCCCTGTCGAAGTGTCACGGACTTTTGAATTTGTCCACCCAATTGTGTTGATAGTGTAGCGATCTGCATCATCGTAAAACCAACTCCGGTTTGAAACCCCGCCCTTCAGGGCGGTGCGAAGGTTGGTTTTGCTGGCGCAGAATTTACCCTTCGGCCGCAGTCTCCAGCGCCAGCAGGGTTTGCGCGCTGGCGGCGATGTTTTCCAGCGGGGGCAGTTCGGCCAGGACGCGCAGGCCCAGATCGTCGAGAAACTTGCGGGTGGTGGCGTAGAGGGCGGGGCGTCCCGGCGTTTCGCGGTGGCCCACCACGTCGATCCAGCCGCGTTCTTCCAGAACCCGGATGGCGTTGGTGTTGACCGCGACACCGCGAATGTCCTCGATGTTGCCGCGCGTCACAGGCTGACGGTAGGCGATGATGGCGAGCGTTTCCAGCACCGCGCGCGAATAGCGCGGCGGTTTTTCCGGGTGGAGGCGCTCCAGATAGGGGAGATATTCGGCGCGGGTGCGCAAGCGCCAGCCGGAAGCGGTCTGGATGAGTTCCGCCGGACGCGCCTTCCACGTTTCGCGCAACTCATCCAGCGCCTTGCGCAGCAGGTCGTTGCTCACCTCGAAGGCTTCGCCCGCGAACAGGCATTCCAGGTCGGAAAGGGAAAGCGCCTCCTGCGCCGAGAGCAGGGCGGCTTCCAGCACGGCCTTGATTTGTGACCATTCCACGTTTACGCCTCCTCCCGAATCATCGGGGTATGGGTTTGGCGAAGATAAATCGGCTGGAAGGCTTCGGTCTGGGTCAATTCGAGCAGATTTTCGCGGGCAAGCTCCAGCATGGCGATGAAGAGCACGATGAGGCTGGGGACGCCCATGACCGGATCGAAAAGCTGCTCAAAGCGCAGATAACCGCCTTTTTCCTGTAACTGGCGCAGGATCAGGGTCATGTGTTCACGCACGGAAAGTTCTTCCCGCGCGATGGTGTGATGCTGGGTGAGTTTGGCCTGCCGCAGAATGCCGCGCCAGGCGGCCTGCAAATCGGCGAGGGAAACTTCCGGGTGACGTTTGACCCGCGATTTTTCCAGCAGGGTTTCCACCCAGAAAAAATCGCGCCCGGCCTGCGGGTATTCGTTGAGCTTTTTCGCCGCGCGTTTGATCTGTTCATATTCCAGCAAGCGCCGCGCCAGTTCCGCGCGCGGGTCTTCGGCTTCTTCCCCCTCGGCAGCCCTGGGACGCGGCAGGAGCATCCGCGACTTGATCTCGATCAGCATCGCCGCCATCACCAGATATTCCGCCGCCAGTTCCAGATTGCGCTCGCGCATGGCCTCCACGTAATCCAGATACTGGCGGGTCAACGGCGCCATCGGGATGTCGAGCACGTCGATGTTGGCGCGGCGGATGAGGTAGAGCAAAAGATCAAGCGGCCCCTCGAACGCTTCCAGCATGATTTCCAGCGCGTCGGGCGGGATGTAGAGGTCGGCGGGCAGCGCCTCCAGCGGCTGGCCGTAGATACGGGCGATCGTCTGCGCGACGTCGGCATTCATCGCCGCGAACGAAACGCTGGCGCTGTCCGGGGGCGCTTCGGGGAGGGTTTCGGCGATTTCCGTCATCGCCTGATTCAGCCGCTTATGCCCATGGCTTCGCGCACGTCGCGCATGGTTTCACGCGCGTATTCACGCGCCCGGTCACAGCCTTCGGCAAGGATGGAGGTGATGATTTCCGGGTTTTCCCCGTAATACCTCGCCCGTTCACGCATGGGCGCGAGTTCCTTCAGCACGCTTTCGATCACCGGTTGCTTGCAGTCGAGGCAGCCGATGCCCGCACTCTTGCAGCCCTGTTGCACCCAGGCTTTGCAGTCCTCGCCGGAATAAATCCGGTGCAGTTGCCAGACCGGACATTTTTGTGGATCGCCGGGATCGGTGCGCCGCATCCGGGCGGGATCGGTGGGCATGGCGCGGATTTTTTTCGTCACGCTTTCCGGGGCGTCCCGGAGCGTAATCGTGTTGCCATAGGATTTGCTCATCTTCGCGCCGTCCAGCCCCGGCATTTTGGCGGCTTCGGTCAGGAGCGCCTCGGGCTCCACCAGAATCTGCTTGCCCGTGCCTTCCAGATAACCGAAAAGCCGCTCGCGGTCGATGACGGAAAGATGTTGCACTTCTTCCAGCAGCGCCTGTGCCGCTTCCCGCGCGGCCTTGTCGCCTTCCTGCTGAAAACGGGTGCGCAATTCGTCGTAAAGCCGCGATTTCTTGCTGCCCAGTTTCTTGACCGCTTCCCTGGCCTTGTCCTCGAAGCCCGGTTCACGGCCATAGAGATGGTTGAAGCGGCGCGCGGCCTCACGGGCAAATTCGAGATGGGGCACCTGGTCCTCGCCCACCGGCACCCGGTCGGCGCGGTAGATCAGAATGTCCGCAGCCATCAGAAGCGGATAACCGAGAAAACCGTAAGTGGAAAGATCCTTGTGCGAAAGTTTTTCCTGTTGATCCTTGTAGGTCGGTACCCGTTCCAGCCAGCCGAGGGGGGTCATCATGGACATCAGGAGGTGCAATTCGGCATGTTCCGGTATGCGCGACTGGACGAAAAGCGTGGCTTCTCCGGGATCCAGACCGGCGGCGAGCCAGTCCGCCACCATGTCCGTGGTGTTCTTGTGGAGATTGCCCGGTTCGTCGTAATTCGTGGTGAGGGCATGCCAGTCAGCGACAAAGAAGAGGCAGGGGTATTCGTGTTGGAGCTTGATCCAGTTGACCAATACTCCGTGGTAATGTCCCAGATGCAGGGCGCCCGTGGGGCGCATCCCGGAGACGACTCGTTCGGCGTACATGATGAAAATCCGTGGAAAATCAGGAGAGAGAAAAGAGCGAATTGAGCCAGAACGCCGTGCCCCCGACCAGCGGCATCAGAAAAGCGCCAAGCAGACCGCTGACGGCAAGCAGGAGAATAATGACGATGCCGAAAGGTTCCAGCCGCGCGTAGGGGCGCGCAAGCGACAGGGGCAACAGGCTCGTTGCGATACGGCCACCATCCAGCGGCGGCAGCGGAATGAGGTTCAGGAACATCAGCATCAGATTGATGAATACGCCGGCGTTGCACATCACAAGCAAGGCATTGTTGTAATCCAGGAGCGGCAGTACATGCGCCAGCGCGCCGACAAGCGCCCAGCCGATGGCCATGCCGAAGTTGGCGGCAGGGCCTGCCAGCGCCACCCAGAGCATGTTTTCCTTGGGACGTTTCAGACGAGCAAAATCCACGGGCACCGGCCTGGCGTAGCCAAACCAGAAACCACTGGTAAAAAAGAGAAGAAGCGGCAAGATCACCGTGCCAAAGGGGTCGATATGGCGCAAGGGATTGAGACTGATGCGTCCCATTTTTTCCGCCGTGCGGTCGCCAAAATGACGCGCGGCATAGGCGTGCGCCGCCTCGTGCAGGGTAATCCCCAGAAGCAGCGGCACAGTGGCGATGGCGAGAAAGGCGATTTTGGCGGAAAGATTATCCATATGACGTCCAGGAGGGTCAGGTTGCGACAAGGCCGAAGGGCGCAAGCGAGCCACGGCCTTGCCGCAGCAGTTCCGGTGTTGTGCCGGTCAAATCAATGACGGTAGTCGGCTCCACACCGCAAAAACCGCTGTCCAGCACCAACGCGACCCGGTTTTCCAGCGCGTCGGCGATTTCCCAGGCTTCCCGCAGGGGCGCTTCGTTTCCTGGCAGCAGCAGGGTAGACGTGAGCAGCGGCTCGCCCAGGGTTTCCAGGAGGGTGAGCGCCACCGGATGGTTGGGCACCCTGAGACCGATGGTCTTGCGTCTGGGGTGCATCACCCGGCGCGGCAATTCCTTGGTGCCTTCCAGGATGAAGACATAGCTGCCGGGCGTCGTGGCCTTGAGGAGACGATACTGCGCGTTGTCGACGCGGGCGTATTTGGCAATCTCGGAAAGATCGCGGCACATGAGCGTCAGGTGATGACGCTCGTCGATGTCCCGAATGGCGCGCAACCGATCCAGCGCTTCCTTGTCGCCCAGATGGCAGCCCAGGGCGTAACAGGAATCGGTGGGAAAGGCGATGATGCCGCCGTCACGCAGGACGCGGGCGGCGCGTTCCAGCGCGCGGATTTCCGGGTTTTCGGGATGAACGAACAGGGTTTGCGTCATGATGCGGGGAAGAGGATCAGGCGAGGCGCTCCCGGATGGAGACGAGGTCTTCCGGCAGCGGCATGAGTTTGCTGGCGTGAAAAGCGGCGGGGTCGTGAAAGTCGGAACCGCGCGAGGCGTAAAAACCGAATTGCCGCGCCACATGCGCAAAACGGCTGACGTGTTCCGGCGTGTGGCTGCCGCTCACTACTTCAATGGCTTCGCCGCCCAGATCCCTGAAATCTTCCAGGAAGCGTTGCATTGCGCCGGAAGTGAGCTTGTAGCGTCCCGGATGCGCCACCACGGCCACGCCTCCCGCCGCACGAATCCAGGCCACCGCTTCGGCGAGATCCACCCAGCGATGGCGCACATAACCGGGTTTGCCGGGGGTGAGGTAATGCTCGAATACCCGCCCCGGTTCCTTGAACAGCCCAAGCTCTACCAGATAGCGGGCGAAATGGGCGCGGGAAATGAGTTCAGGGATGGCTGCGTAACGCATCGCCCCGGCAAAGGTTCCGGGAATCCCCAGCGCGGAAAAGGCTTCATCCATGCGCCGGGCGCGCTCGATGCGCCCACCGCGCAGGACGCGCAAGCCTTCCTGCAAAACAGTCGTCGTGGCCGTATCCACGCCCAGCCCGACGATGTGCACGGCCTTCGCGTTTTCCTCTTCCTGTTTGCCTCGATCCTGCCATTCGGCGGAAATTTCCACCCCGGCGACAAAGCCGATGCCTGCCGCAATCGCGGCCTCCTGCGCTTCCGCCACCCCATCCAGCGTATCGTGGTCGGTCAGCGCCAGATGCCGTATCCCGCGTTCCACCGCCCAAGTCACGACTGCCGCTGGCGGCAACACGCCATCCGAGGCGCGGGAGTGCGTGTGAAAATCAAAATCGTCAACAGGAAACACAACGACGGCCAGGGAAGGGGAAAGGCACGTATCCTAGCACATCTCATTTTGCGGGTTGCGCTGTCAAGGATTACACGCTTGGATTCCTCCATGTCGACATCAAATACCTGCCCCAAATGCTGGGCGAGACGCATCGCCGTTACCGATTTATTTGCACCCACTTGACAGGTAATGGTTGCATCATGGCTGAGGTATTGTCTAGAATGCCGCCCTTGTCGATGGACATTGAGGGTTTCCCGTGGCGTCAAGACTTGTGTTGCCGTTCTGCGTGCTGGCGCTGTCCGTCGGACTGTTGACCGCATGCAGCACGCCTGCGCCAATCGGTTCCCTGCTGGCGCATCTGCACACTGAAACCCCTGTCGTTCAACCCGTACCGGCCACAGAAAGCACGGCCATTGAAACCACCGAACCGGATCCCCCGCTTCCCCTTCCCGCCGCGCCAGCGACGTCTGAGGATTCGGTACTCTCCGCGCTAAAAAAGCGTTACAGCATCGCAATCCACAACATGCCGGTGCGGGAAGTGCTTTTCATGTTGGCGCAGGAATCCGGTCTGGAACTGGATATGCATCCGGGGGTGGAAGGCGTCATCACCCTGAACGCGGTCAACCAGCCTTTGTCGCGTCTTCTTTCCCGGATTGCGCGGCAGGCGATGCTTCGCTTCGAGCGTGAGGACGGGCAGATTTCCGTGCTGCCGGATACGCCCTACCTCCAGCATTACAAGGTGGATTACGTCAATCTTTCCCGGCAGGTGAGCGGCGCGGTGGCGACCAGCACGCAGATTGCGACCACCCTCCGCAATGATGCGGCGGCCTCCGCGCTGGATGGCGGCAATGTTTCTTCCACGCGGGTGGAAAACGCCTCGGAAAACCGTTTCTGGACGACGCTTGCCAAAAGCGTTGTCGGCCTTCTTGCGGAGGCGGGCGCAGTCGGGGAGGAAAGCGGCCAGAATGTGATGGCGCATCCCGAAAGCGGGGTGGTGACGGTGCGCGCCACGCAGCGCCAGCACGCGCGGGTGCGGGAATTTCTCGCGCGGGTGGAAGAGGCGGCGCGGCGGCAGGTGATGATAGAGGCGACCATCGTGGAGGTGGCGCTGGACGATGGCTACCAACAGGGCATCGAGTGGAACCGGATTTGGAAGGAAGGCAGCCGGGAGCTGGGTTTGCAGGCGCCCGCGCTTGCCAATTCGGGTAACGCGGCAACCATGCCTTTCGTGCTCGATTTTCGCAACCAGGCGAATCCGCTGGAATTGACCCTGAAACTCCTGCAATCCTTCGGCACGGCGAAGGTGCTCTCCAGTCCGCGCCTTTCCGTGCTCAACAACCAGACCGCGCTTTTGAAAGTGGTGGAAAACGTGGTCTATTTCAGCATCAAGGCCGACGTCACGCCCGGCAACGCCAACAGCAATCCGATCGTGGCCTACACCACCACGCCGCAGACGGTTTCGGTCGGTCTGGTGATGACCGTGACGCCGCAGATCAGCGAGGGGGGCAGCGTGATTCTGAATGTGCGTCCCACGATTTCCAGCATTTCCGGGATGGTGAAAGACCCGAACCCGGATATTCCCCACAGCATTTCCAACGAAATTCCCCAGATTCGCACGCGCGAGATTGAATCCGTCCTGCGGGTGGAAAGCGGCGAGATTGCCGTGCTGGGCGGCCTGATGGAAGATCGCATCGACCATGCCGCCGGACGCCTGCCGCTTCTGGGACAGATTCCCCTGGCGGGCGAATTGTTTACGCGGCGGGAGAACATGGCGCGCAAATCGGAGCTGGTGATTTTTCTGCGCCCGGTCATTTTGCGCGCGCCGGGTCTTGCGCGGGATTTTGCCCATCTGGCGGCCTTCCTGCCGGATCGGGATTTTTTCGCTGTGCCGCCGGAAGTCCAACCCTTGAACCCGGCCTGGGGCGCGCGCGGAAAGCGGTTGCAATGAATCCCCGTCCTGGCGGGTACACGGAGCGTCTGGGTGAGGCGTTGATCGCGCAGGGCGCGCTTTCCGCCGACCAGTTGCGCATTGCCCTGCTGGAGCAGGAAAAATGCGGCGTCCGGCTGGGACGTCTGCTGGTGGAACTGGGGTTTGTTTCCGAGGCCGCGCTGAAAACGACGCTGGCGGAAAATCAGGGCAAGGCCAGCATCGAGCTGGCGCAGACAGTCGCCGATACCGGCGCGCTCGCGCTGGTGCCGCGCGCGCTCGCCGAGCGCCATCATGTGCTGCCGCTTTTCTGGGAGGCCGGGCAGCGCACGCTCACCCTCGCGGCGGCGGACGCGCACGATCTCGCCGGACAGGACAAGGTGCGCGCCGCGCTGGCGGCGGCCTTGCCGGAATACGGGCAGGACATTCGTATCGAAACCCTGCTGGCCGGGGAAGCGGAAATCAGCGAAGCGATCGATCGCTGTTATGGCCATACGCTGGCAATCGACGACCTCGTGCAGGAGATCGAGCGGGGCATGGGAACCCTTTCCGAAACGGATTCCGGTGCGGCGGGAACGGAAGCCGTGCGCCCGGTGGCAAGACTCATCGACGCCCTGCTGGCGGACGCCGTGAAGAACGAGGCTTCCGATCTTCACTTCGAGCCGGAGCGGCATTTTCTCCGCATCCGTTACCGGCAGGATGGCATCCTGCGCCAGATTCGCGCCCTGCACCGGGATTGCTGGCCGGCGCTGGCGGTGCGGCTCAAGGTGATGAGCGGCATGAACATTGCCGAAACCCGCGCGCCGCAGGATGGTCACATCACGCGCGCCATTTCCGGGCGTCCCGTGGATTTTCGCGTCGCCAGCCAACCAACCCTGCACGGCGAAAACATCGTGCTTCGGGTGCTCGACCGGCAAAAAGGCATCGTGCCGTTGGAAAAGCTGGGGCTTTCGGCAACGCACCTCGCCCTTCTGGAGCGCATGTTGTTGCGTCCCGAAGGGCTGCTGCTGGTCACCGGCCCCACTGGCAGCGGCAAGACCACGACCCTCTACTCCCTCCTCAACCGCATCAACAGCGAACAGGTCAACATCATGACGCTGGAAGATCCGGTTGAATATCCCATGCCGCTGGTGCGCCAGACTTCGGTCAATGAGAGGGTGAAGCTGGATTTTGCCAGCGGCATCCGTTCCCTGATGCGGCAAGACCCGGATGTGTTGCTGGTGGGCGAAATCCGTGACGCGGAAACGGCAGACATGGCCTTTCGCGCCGCGATGACCGGGCATCAGGTATTCGCCACCCTGCATACCGCTTCCGCCCTGGGGGCGATTCCCCGTCTGCGCGACATCGGCGTCAAGCCGGACATTCTTTCCGGCAACCTGACCGGCGTGATTGCGCAGCGGCTGGCGCGGCGTCTGTGTCCGCATTGCAGGGTGGCGAGCGAGCCGAATGCGCGCGCCCGGCGTCTGCTGGGTCTGGCGGATGGGGAATCCGCGACGATTTTTCACGCGGCAGGTTGTGCCGACTGCCGCTTTACCGGCTATCGCGGACGGCTGGCGATGATGGAATTGCTGGTGGTAGACCGCGAACTGGAGGATCTGATCGCCGAATCTGCGCCGCGCCGGGCGTTGCTGGGTCACGCGCGGCGGCAGGGGTTTCGCGCGCTGGCGGAAGATGGCGCGGCGCGGGTACTGGCGGGAGACACCACACTGGAGGAACTGGTCCGGGTCGTGGATTTGAGCGACCGGCTGGCGGCGGAAGGCTGATGCGTTACGCCTGGGTTGCGCTGGATGTTGCGGGACGCCGCCGGCGCGGGCGGCAGGAAGCGGCGGATATGGCGGCACTGGAAGCGCAATTGTCCGCGCAGAACCTGCTGCTGTTGCGCGCGCGTCCGCTCCGGCGCTGGGGATTTTTTTCTGGCGCTGGCACGCGCCTCTCGCGCCGGGAACGCCTGTGGTTCTGTTTTCAGCTGCGGCAATTGCTGGCGGCTGGCGTGCCGCTGGCGACGGCGCTGGCCGACCTTGCCGCCGCGCCGGGCGACGCGCGGACGCCAATGCTGGCCGCTGCTCTGGCGCGTGGTCTCGCGGGCGGCCAGCGTTTCTCCGAAGCCCTGGCCTGCCATCCGGAAAGTTTCGATCCCCTGTTCGTCAGTCTGATCGAAGCCGGGGAAGCCAGCGGCGATCTCGTCACCTCGCTGGAACGGCTGGAGCGCGCCTTGCAGCGGGAAGCGGATTTCGTCCGCGAAACCCGGCGGCTTCTCGCCTATCCGGCGATCACGGCACTCATCATGCTGGCGGCGGTTGGCTTTCTGCTGCTGTATCTGGTGCCGCAGTTGCAGGTGTTCGCCCGCAATCTGGGGCAGACCCTGCCCTGGCATGCCCGTCTTCTCTTCGCGCTTGCCGATTTTCTCGCCACATACGGTCTCCTGCTGGCGGGTTTCCTGCTGCTGGCGGGGATTGCGCTTGCCCTCCTCTGGCGCGGCAGCCATGCCGTCCGCCTTGCCTGGGATGCGGGCAAACTGCGTCTGCCGGTCATTGGCGGCATCAGCGAAAAGCTGGCGCTGGCGCGCATCACGGATACCCTTGCGCTCCTCTACGCGGCGGGTCTGCCGGTGTTGACGGCGCTGGGTCTGGCGCGACGGGCGGCAGGCAACCGGGCGCTGGCGGGGGCGCTGCATACCGTGGAAACCTCGGTGCGGGAAGGCAGCAACCTGGCGACCGCCTTTGCCGACGCGGGACTCTTTCCGCCGCTGGTGACCCGCATGGCGCGGGTGGGCGAGACCACCGGGGCGCTGGATACGGCGCTGGCGAACGTGAGCCGCTTTTATGACCGGGAAGCCGCCGCCGCGCTGGCGCGCGTGCAGGCGCTGCTCGAACCGGGACTGACGCTGGCGCTGGGACTCGTCATGGGCTGGATCGTGCTTTCGGTGATCGGCCCCATTTATGACCTGATCCACCATTTCCGGGTATGAAACCGCGTATGCGTGGGCGTAAACCCTCCCATTTCCTGCTGTTCGCGGAGGATCGGCAGTTACGCCTGTATACAACAGCGGACGCGACGCCCGTGGTGTTCGCCAGCGACGCGGAAGGTCTGGCGGCGCTGGGCGCGTGTCTGGCGCAAAAGGGGGCGCGCGCCTGCGCGGTGGTGAGCCAGTGTTCCGGCGAAGAATACCGGCTGGAAACCCTGCCCGCGCTTTCCGGGCGCGACCGGCGCGCTGTGTTGCGGCGACTGCTGGCGCGACATTTCCCGGCAACCGCGTGGCCGTTGGCGCAATCCCTGGGCGTTGCGCCCAAAGGGGGACGCCCGGAAGAAAAAGTGTTGCTGGCCGCGCTTGCCTCGCCCGTGCTGACGGCGCTCATGGAAACCCTGGCGGAACGAGACGTCACGCTTGCGGGGCTGTACAGTTTCGCCCTGCTGCTGGGCGAAGCCTGCGCTTCGGACGCGAGCGGCGAAAGCTCCGGCGCACTGGTGTTGCTGACGCCACAAGGGCAGGATCTCCAGCAGACCTGTGTGGTGCGCGGGATGACGGTGTTCTCCCGCCGCGTTGCCCGCCCGGAAGCGGCAACGGAGGAAAAAAGCCTCACGGAAACAGCGGCCATCCTGCGCCACTACCTGATCGGTCAACACGCGCTGGAACGGGACGCGCCCCTGTGGCTTGCTGCCGGGGATGGCCTTCGGGAATGGACGGAAGAAGGCTTGCGCCAGACCTCCGCCCTGCCGGCGCTCTGGCGGAAACTGAGCAGCGCCGGAGCCGAAACGGCGCTGGCGGCATGGCTGCGCGAACACAGGCCGAAAAGCCAGTTCGCGCCGCGCGCCCTGCGTCTTGCCCGCTGGACGCGCCAGGCTTGCCGTTGCGGCGCGGGATTGGGCGCGGCGGTCTGTCTGGCGGGACTGCTGCTGGGGCTGAGAGACTGGCGGTCCGCCGAAGTTTTACAGACGCGGCTTGCCGCAGAAACACGGGCGCAACTCGCGCCCGACCCGGAACAACTGGCGGCATTGCACGCCGAAGTCGAGGCGCTGCGCGTCTTTTTTTCCCAGTACGACGCCTTGCGCCAACCGGCGGCGGATTGTCTGGAAATGGCGGTTCCTTCCGTCGCGTTGTCGGCGCATTCCACGGCGCGGCTTGCGCGTCTTTTCTGGCAGTGCGGCGCGCGTCACGACGACGCCGTGCTCACCGCCAGCGGCGCTTTCCCGGATAGCGCGGCACTGGCGGCATTTGAACGCTGGCTGGTCGGCTGGAACCCTGCGGGCTGGGCGGTCACGCTGCCGGAAACACCGGCGGAAGCCGGAGCAGAAGGCGCTTCTTCCACAGACTTCCCCTTCCAGTTGCGTTTCGTCCGTCTCCCCGTGAAAAATCCCGTGGAGGCGAGACCATGAGGCGGCGTCTTCCCGCAAACCGGATTCTGCTGACTCTGGGCGTTGTCCTGTCGCTGCTGGGCGGCATGGCGCGCTGGATCGGGGATCGGCATCTGGCAGAGGCTCGTCTGGCCGAACGCCAACAGACAGCGCAGGCGGGCGCGGAACGCGAGGCCATCGTCCGCTGGCAGGCGCTGCGTCTCCAGAAGGCGGCGCTGGATGTGCGCTGGCAAGCCTTGCGGCAGACCGGATTTTTCGAGCCGGAACGCCATTCGCCGCGCCTTGCCTGGCACGCGGCGCTGCGTCAGGTTCAGGCACAGGAAGACATTCCCGTCCTGACGCCGCGCTGGCAGCCCGCGGAAACCCTCCCGGCAACGCCCGCCTTGCGCCGTCGCGCGGGGACGCTCCATTTCGCCCTGCGCCACGAACTGCAATTGCCGGCCGCCTTGACGGCCTTGCGGACAAGCGTCCCGGCGTTGTTGCGGCTGCGCCAGTGCAGCATGACGCGCGCCATCCCGCCCCAGGGCGCGGCGCGGCTCACGGCGGAATGCGCGGTGGAATGGATCACCGGACTGGAGCATCCGCCCCTCGCCACGGGAGAAAAAGCGCCATGAAGCGCGTCTTTGCCCTTCTGCTCACCCTGCTGCTGTTTACAAATAGCGCGCAGGCCGAAATCGGGCGGCTGTTTTTGACGCCGCGGGAGCGTCTTGCCCCTGCCGCGCCACAGGCCGAACCCGATCCGCCTGCCGTCGCGCCGGAGGCAGACGCACCGGAAAGCGTGGATACGGAAGCGCCGCAAGCCAGCGGCTGGATTCGCCAGGAAGCATCAGGAAAAACCCTGCGCTGGCGCGACGGCGCGTTGCGAGAGGACAGCGCGCCGTGAGCCGCGCGCGTCTTCGGCGCGAGACCGGCGCGGCGCTGCTGGGTTTGCTGCTGCTGCTGGTTTTCGCCACGCTGGCGCTTTTCACACGGCAGGCCGTTTCTTTCAATGATCGCGCCACCCGCGACCGTCTCGCCGCGCGGGCGCTGGCCGAAGCGAGGGAAACCCTGCTGGGTTATGCCGCGACCTACACGGAACTGAAAGCGAAAAGCGGCGCGATTTACGTCCCCGGTCATCTGCCTTGTCCGGATCTGGGCAGCGCCATAACCGACGAGGGCGATGAAAGCGGTCACTGTGGCGAAGAAGACGAAACCGTCATCGGGCATTTTCCCTGGCAAAGTCTGGGCATGTCCTCGCTCAGGGACGGGCAGGGCGAATGCCTGTGGTATGCCGTGGCCGGAGCCTACAAGGCCAATCCCAAGGGGCGTTTGCTCAATCCCGACATTCCCGGCGTGTTTCGCGTCGAGGATGGACAGGGGCGGGTGCTGGCCAAGGATGTGGTTGCCGTGCTCTTCGCGCCCGGCGCGGCGCTGCCGGGGCAGGAAGGACGGGCAACCGCGCGGGACGAAGCGGGGCGCTGGAACCAGGAATGTCGCTGGGATTACGACGCCCGCAAGTTTCTGGAGCAGGGGCTGGCGGCGGATTTTCGTCTGGACGCCAATGGCGGCGTCATTCGTTTCGTTGCCGGCGCGGAATCCGAACGCTTCAACGACCGCCTGGCCTGGATCACGCGCGCGGAACTGTTCGCCCGGATAGAAAAGCGTCCGCTGTGGCGGGAGAATTTCTTTGACCCGGAATTTGCCCATCGCGGAACTCCCGCGTTGGCGCAGCGGGTTGCGGCCTGTCTTGCCCGCTTTGGCGAACAGAATGCCCGGCATCGTCTGCCCTGGGCCGCGCCGCTCACGCTTTCCGGCACGCCCGCTTTCACCAACGACGCCTTCAAGGATCAGGCCGGATTGCTGGCGGGACGTCCGCCCTTTCTGATCCCGCACGCGCAGAACCTGCTGTCGGCGTCCTTCGGCAGCCTGAGACAATGTTCCGGGGACAATGCCGATTGTCGCCTGCTGCGCGTCGACAATTGCCCGGATCTGGA
This sequence comes from Zoogloeaceae bacterium, assembly GCA_031271025.1. Lineage (GTDB taxonomy): Bacteria > Pseudomonadota > Gammaproteobacteria > Burkholderiales > Rhodocyclaceae > Azovibrio. Next base: position 14,471 of record JAISWQ010000110.1, read on the forward strand.
AAGCATCCTGGGTCTGCCCTCGGAAAAAGGCGCGGCGCGCGGCGGCTGGTTCGACAAATGGAAAGACCATCTTTTTTACGTCGTCGCGCCGGGTTTTGCCCCGAATGCCGCGCCCGCTGCCGATTGCCTCGCCACGCCTGAGCAATGTCTGGAAGTCGCCGGACGGCCTTATGCCGCTGCCGTGATTTTTTCCGGTGCGCCGCAGACAGGGCAAAGCCGCGCCACACACGCCGAACGCATGGAGGCGGCCCGGTATCTGGAAGGCGAAAACGCGGTCACGTTGCGCAGCAATGGGCGCAGGCTGGAAGCGGCGGGCAATGATGAAATCGTCTGTCTTTCCCCGGAGGGTGAGGGTTTTGAGCTTGTTTCCGATTGCGCCACGCGCTGAACCGCCGCGCGGTTTCAGCCTCGTTGAACTGACCGTGGTCATGGTCATTCTGGGCTTGCTGCTGGGCGGCCTGCTGTTGCCCCTTGCTGCCCAACGCGACCTGACGCAGCGCCGCGCCGCCGAAAGCGGTCTCATGGAAATCCGCGAGGCGCTCCTGGGCTATGCCGCGCTGCACGACGTGCTGCCCTGTCCCGATCTGGAAGAAAACCCGGACGCCGCCACCTACGGTGAGGCGGAAAGCGATTGCGGCAGCCCGGCGCGGGAAGGCTTTGTGCCCTTCAAGACCCTGGGACTGACGGATGCCGCCGATCCCTGGGGGCAACGCTGGCGCTACCGCGTCGACCCGAATTTCATCGACGCCATCAAGCTGAACACCGCCGCCGACAGCCAGGAATCCCGGCATTTGCGCATCGTGAACGCGGCGGGCAAGGATCTGACGGCGCACAGCACGGAACCGGCCATCGTCCTTTTCTACAGCACCGGCGCAAATGTCCGCGCGGACGGAGAAAACGCTTTTTTTGAAGCCACCGGCGGACGCTACGAAAGCAATCCGCCCTCGGAGACCTTCGACGATCAAATGCTGTGGCTGGCGCGTCCGGCCCTGTTTGCCCGCCTGATTGCCGCCGGGAAATTCTGATTTTTTTTCAGGAAAGGAATACCTCCATGTCACCTCTTCGCCGCCCCCAGGGCTTTACTCTCGTTGAAATTGCCATCGTACTGGTCATCATCGGCCTCCTGCTGGGCGGGGTACTGAAAGGGCAGGAACTCATCAACAGCGCCAAGGTGAAAAATCTGGGCAACGATTTTCGCAATGTGCAGGTGATGCTCTACGGCTATCAGGAAAAATACCGCAAGCTGCCGGGCGACGACAACGGCGCGGTCGCGCGCTGGAGCCTTGCCGCCGGACATCAGGGCAATGGCAACGGCATCATCGCCGGACGCTGGGACAGCGAAAATCTCACCAGCGAAAGCGCCCTGCTCTGGGAACACCTGCGCCGCGCCAATCTGACCACCGGCTCCACGGATTTTTCCAGCCTCGCCACGGCAGCCCTGCCAGCCAACGCCGAGGGCGGACGCTTTGGCGTCAGCGGCGAGCGTCCCATCGCCGCCATGCAGGGCGGCAGCTTTTACGCCTGCTCCGACGCGCTGGACGGCAAACTCACCCTGCAACTGGATCTGGCGCTGGATGACGGCAAACCGGATGCCGGTTCCCTGCAAGGCGTGGCGCAGGCCAACGGCACAACGCAGGCGGACGGCAGCCACAGCGCCGCCACGACTTACGAAGAAGGCATGCGTTATACGGTGTGCATGGCCTACTGAAAACACAGCGAAAAATCAGCAATAGTACAGCCGGGGAAAACTCTGGACGCGTTTGTTGTCAGAGCCTGTCATGATTTCTGGTTTTTCCTGACGCCTCCCTTGATTCCGTCTCCCCACTTTCAAGACAACAGGGAAAAGAGGGTATAATGGCTCTATCCCAAGTGGTTCTCCCCGAACTAAAATCTCCTCAGAGGAATTTGGATATGCCACGTATTGAATGGAATTCCAGCTTGAGTGTCGGTGTTGAAGTCATTGACAAGCAGCATATGCGCCTTATTGATTACATTAACGAGTTGTATGACGCAATTCACTCTTCCACGACCGTTAATGACAAACGTCACCGTATTGCCAGCGTGGTCAATGATGCCATCGACTACACCGAATCCCACTTCGGTTTTGAAGAAACCATGCTGGAGGAAGCGCATTACCCCTACCTGAAAGCACACATACGGGTACACCAGCTTTTCGTGCGCCGCATGTTGGATTACAAGAAGCGTCTGCTCAAGGGGGAAGACATTGCGCAGGAGTTGCTGGAAACCCTGGGACGCTGGCTCATCAACCACATCAAGAACGAAGACAAGGATTATTCCAAATGGTTGGTTGATGAAGGCAAAAAACCGGAGGCCACCGAAAATTCTGGCTGGCTGAGCAAGCAATTGAGCCGCTTCTTCGGCAGCAGTTCCTAGTGTGGCGTTTCATTCCAACAAGAGTTATCGTCGATTAAAAGTTCTATCAAGAACGAAACTCTGCGCCAGTGCAGGTCAATTGACTGCTGGTCATATCCAGCAGGCCGTATGAGTTGCCATGGCATACCACTGGCTTTATGGCCAGGTGTGGATTTTGGGGAGTCCCAAAATCAGGTAGCCCAACCTGTCAAGCAATTCGGGGGTCACGGTTTCTGGAGCAATCAGAAATTCCCGCCGTCCCAGACGGGATTCCAGGTTTTGTGTCTGTACCCGGATGCAGCCCACTTTCGGGTCGATCTGCCAGAACATGGACGCACTGATTTTCGGCTGCACGACAAAGCGGACGCGCTCCACAAAATGATTGTCCAGGCGAATTTCCTCCATGTTTATTTCCATGCGCATATCGAAGAGTTCCTTGCGAAGGCGTTCGGCAACGGAACCGTCGCGCTCGAAGGCAAGTGGGGTTTCACCCGTGAGGCGATAGGCCAGACTCACGGAAATCGCTGTCTCTTCCATCTGTGCCAGGGAATGATAGTCGACAAAGCCGTGCTGCCAGGTGAAGTTTTCCAGGAAATAGCGATCCAGCAGCAGATGGCGGCGCGGAATGCAGGGCTGGATGACATTCAGTTGCCGCACCATGTCATGCAGATAGGTAAAGACCTGATAGAGGCTGCGCGCCAGTTCCAGTGCCATGCGCGCCGTCTCTTGCTGCGCCTCGGCCTGTTGTGCCCGGATGTAATCCGCTTCGCGCCGTAATTCGCCCAAAAGACCGTTTGTTTCCGGCTGGAGCCAGACGTTTTCCTGCCCGCTCCGGGGGGGCGGCACGTTGTTTGTGATTTGCCGCGCAACCCCTTCCGGGAACAGGTCAGGATAAAGCGGACGATGGGCATCCATATCCCAGAGGCTGATGGGCTCCTTGAGCGCCCTGGCGACACTGGCGTCCAGATTCGGATCGGCATCTTCCAGATGCAGGGCGGGAGGCGGAGTTTCGTGATCCAGGGGCATGTCGGACGTATGAAAAAGCAAAAACAGGAAAAAGAAGTCTATACTGAAAGTGTTTATCTTGCAGGGAGTCTGTCATCATGGATTTTGTCGACGTCAACAGCGTAGCTGCGGCAACCAGCCAGAACCCGGTAGGCGATGCTGTGGGCATACTGACCCTGAAGAAGGCCATCCAGATTCAGGGGCAGCTTGCCATGCAACTGATCGACGCCATCCCCATGCCGCCTGCCAATCCGCCGCATCTAGGCCAGGGAGTTGACACGCGCGCGTGAATCTTTCGCTGTTGTCGCAGCATGCTTCCGGGCGTTCGTTTTTGCGGACGCCCGGATTTTTGTTTCCAGCCAGCCTCCGAGCGCAGCGGCGGCGCACTCCCAATCGCGTTCATGGGTGAGCGCGTGTCCCATGCCGGGGAAAATTTGCGCTTTCTCGCCATAGGTATGCGCGGTGGCCAGCACCATGAAGGGCGGTACCATCACGTCGTGTTCCGTGCCCGCGATGAAGAGTGGCGGATGTTGCCCAAAGGGCAGGGTAGGCAGGTGGAACATGGTCATGTCCCAAATCGCGCGCTGCGATTCAATCTGCATCCGCTTGCGAAAATCTTCCAGCAGATCCGGGCTGACCGGCTGGGCAAACAGGGCTTCACGGATGGTGTCCAGACCCACATCATGCCCGTTCATGATGTGGTTCAATTCGAGAAACAATCCCGGCTTCTGGAAAAGCATGTGGAACTGGGAAGCCGCCAACCCCTGCGGCGGCACAGCGCAAAGCAGCGCGGCGGCGGGCGCGTCGTATTCCTCCAGATATTTCTGCACCACGAACCCCCCCATGGAATGACCAATGGGGACAGGCGTATCACCAATCCATTCTGCCGCCAGACGCAGGTCTGCCACGTAGTCCGGGATGCTCAACCAGTCGATGCGTTCTCGCCCTTCACTCCCGCCATGCCCGCGCAGGGAAAGGGCGTAACAGGAATAACCGGCGGCAGCAAACCAGGGCAAAAAGTGATCCGCCCACATCCAGGCTCCGGAAAAGGCTCCGTGCACAAAGAGCAGCGGCGGTTTGCGGGAATCGGGTACCAGGGGGAGACAGGCGAGGATTTCCCGCCCTGCGACCAGGTGGGATTGGAAATTCTGGAAAGTTGTCATGGTGGTTGAAGAGCGGGAGAAACCTTGATTAGAAAGGATTTTCGGCTGTAACGCAAATCCTGTGTTGCATGTGGATGAAATCCAAAGTGTCGGCTGAGGGAGCGTCCCCCATTTTTGTCATTGCGAGGGACAAGAGGCCCGTGGGAATCCATGCGTTGTTCTGGATGGCTTCGTCGTTTTACGCCTCACAATGACGAAATTCCCGTCACTTTGGATGACCCCCTTGCGTGTGGATACAATTGGACGTGGCGGGTACCTCTTGGTGTGTACAGCGCGTCGTCACGTATTCCGGCAATTGGCATATGAGATGAAAAAGCGGACAATTTGAAAATCATTCGGGTGGGCAGATTCAGGAACCCGCAACATGGCTTTTGGACGGATTACATGAATCTTCTCCGCGCGCTCGTCACGGTCAGCGGCATGACCATGATCTCCCGCATTCTCGGCTTCATCCGCGACTACGTGATCGCCGACGCTTTCCGCACCAGTCTGACCGACGCCTTCTTTGTCGCCTTCAAGCTCCCCAATCTCTTGCGGCGTCTGTTTGCCGAAGGGGCTTTTTCGCAGGCTTTCGTGCCCATTCTGGGGGAATACAGAAACCAGCAGGGCAAAGACAAAACGCGGGAACTTCTGGCGTACACCGCGACGGCGCTTTCCTGCGTGCTGCTGTGTGTCACGGTGCTGGGCATCCTGGCAGCGCCCCTGCTGGTCTGGATTTCCGCGCCTGGTTTTGCGGCGGACGCGGATAAATTCGCGCTCACGGTCACGCTTACCCGCATCACTTTTCCCTATATCCTCTTCATGTCGCTCACCGCGATGGCGGCGGGCGTGCTCAACACCTGGAGCCGCTTTGCCATTCCCGCCTTCACGCCGGCGCTGCTCAATCTTTCCTTCATCGGCATGGCGCTGTTCGCCGCGCCTTATTTCGATCCGCCGGTTCTGGCGCTTGCCTGGGCCGTGTTTCTGGGCGGCGCGCTGCAACTGGGACTGCAACTCTTCGCGCTGAAGAAAATCGGGATGTTGCCGCGCCTTGCTTCCATCCCGCGCGCCTTTCGTGACGCGGGCGTGCGCCGCATCCTGAAACTCATGGGGCCGGCAACGCTGGGTGTTTCGGTTTCGCAGGTGAGCCTGCTCATCAACACGATTTTTGCGTCTACCCTTGCGGCGGGCAGTGTCTCCTGGCTCTATTACGCCGACCGCCTGATGGAACTCCCGGCGGGAGTGCTGGGCGTGGCGCTGGGCGCCATTCTCCTGCCCTCGCTTGCCCAATCCCATGCCAATGCCGACCTCGAACACTATCGTCGCCTGCTCGACTGGGGACTGCGCCTCACCCTGCTGTTGGCGTTGCCTGCCGCGCTGGCCCTGGCCTTGCTGGCGACTCCGCTCGTGGCGACACTTTTTCACCACGGCGCGTTTACGGCGGCAGATGTAGCGCAAACCCGTGTCGCGCTCATCGCTTACAGCCTTGGCCTGACTGGCATGATTCTGGTCAAGGTGCTCGCGCCCGGCTTTTACGCCCGCCAGAATGTCAAGACCCCGGTCAAGATTGCGCTCATGGCGCTTGCCGCCACGCAGATCATGAATCTCGTCTTTCTCCTCGCGCTGGCGCTCACCCAGGCCGCGCCCGCAGGCGAAGCCGGAATTTTCGCGCGGCTTGCCCAAATTCATTACGGTCACGCCGCACTCGCGCTTTCCATTGGCCTTGCCGCCTGTTTCAACGCCTTCCTGCTCTACCGGGGCTTGCGCCACCAGGGCATTTTTATTCCTCTGCCTGGCTGGCGCAGCTTTACCCTGAAACTTGCGCTTGCCCTTGCCGCGCTGGGGCTGACGCTTCATTTCGGTGCGGGACAGACAGAAGCGTGGCTCCTCTGGTCGCTGGGCGAGCGCCTTTTCCGCCTTGCGCTTCTGATCCCCGCAGGGCTGGCCGTCTATTTTGCCGTGCTCTGGCTGGCCGGATTCCGCCTCAAGGATTTCCGCCTGAGTGCTGCCCGCTGAACCCCATGCTGCGTCGATTTTTCCGCCGTGCCGCGCCCGCCCGCATTCCAGAGGCGCTGTGGATTGAATTGCTGACAGACCCGGTGTTTGCGCACCTTGCCGCGCCTCAGCGCGAAAAACTGAAAACCTTGAGCGAGGCTTTTTTGCGCGGAAAAAGATTTTATGGCGCGCATGGCCTCGAACTGACGGATCTCATGCTGGCCACCATCGCTGCGCGCGCCACCCTGCTGATTCTGGAACTGGGACTTTCCGCCTATCGCGGCTGGGTGGGCATCGTGCTCTACCCAGGTGAATTCGTGATTCCAGGGCGCGATCTGGACGAAGATGGCATCATGCACGAATACGACGAGATTGCGGCCGGTGAAGCCTGGGACGACGGCCCGGTGCTGCTTTCCTGGGCAGATGTACAGGCGGCGGACGCGGGTTACGATGTGGTGTTGCATGAATTTGCCCACAAGCTCGATCTGCTGAATGGCGAGGCTGACGGCGTGCCTCGCCTGCATTCCGGGCTGCGCGCGGCGGAATGGCGTGCCGGGCTGGAAGCTGCCTTTCACGATTTCTGTCAACGGGTGGAAGCCGCCGCATCGCGCCACCCGCCGTGTGCCGCCCAGCGGGCGCTGGAACAACTGCCGCTGGACGCCTACGCTGCGGAAGACCCTTCCGAATTTTTCGCCGTGGCCAGCGAAACCTTCTTTTCCGCTCCGCAACTGCTTGCCCAAACCTATCCCGCTTTTTACCATCTGCTTACCCGTTTCTACCGGCAAAACCCGCTGTGTGGCGGGGGACGCTGCAATCCAACAACAAACCCTTGACTTGCCCCCGAACTCGCTTACGACAGGTACGTTACGTTTTTGTCCTGCCTGTGTCGGGCTGCCAAGGTCGCAGACGTGGTGTCCAGCGCGGGACGTTGCGCTTGTATTCCCGGTACGCTTCCCCGAAGCGTTTTTCCAGGGTTTTTTCCTCCATGAGCGGGAAATACAGCATATTGGCGATGACGAAGATCGCTTGCAAAACGAAGATTGCCCAGGAATTGAGCAGGAGCGCCTCCGCTGTCTGCATGATGAACACGCTGGTCAGCATGGGGTTGCGCATGTGGCGATAGGGGCCGACCACGACCAGGCGTTGTGGCGGATCCCAGGGGGCGGCTGTGCCTTGCCCGACGGAATGAAAGAGCCACATCGTCCATGCGGCGAGACCCATGCCAAGCAGCAGCAGCGCGCCACCAAGCGCCAGCAGGATAGACAGGTTCGCCTCCCAGCGGTAGTGCGTCAACCAGAGAATGAAGGTCGGAGCGAAGACAAGGACATTCATCGGCAAGACCAGGATAGGCAGTATCCACCGACATTTCGCGGGGCGCGTGGAATGCCCGGAAGATTCGAACAATTCGGACATGGCAAGCGTGAATTCTCAGGTTTTCATTTTTGCTGTGTGCAGCAGCGGGCTGGATCTGCCAAGGCTACGCCAGCAACCCGCAACATGCCGAAACGGAAAACGGCACGGCGCGCGGGCGTCTGTTTTACACGCTTGCCGATTTGCTGGAACGGGGGGGCACATTTTTACCCGCAGCTTCCCACCGCGCCGCACGCGGTGCAGAAATCACAGCCATCCTTGCGGATCATCGTGTGGTTGCCGCACTCGCCGCAGAGCTTGCCCTGAGTCGGCAATACCTTGTTGCTCACGGTATCTTCCGGCGCTTCGAGGATGCCCATTTGTTGCAGGGGGAAACCCGCCTCGTCCAGGACTTTCAGCATCGCGTAACGGTGGATGATGAGGCGGGCGATGTAGGCGACCGTGGAGGGGAAAGTCTGCTGCTTGCGCACGCCGGGAATGAAGGCCATGAAATCGCCCAGAGGTTCGGAATAATCCAGCAGCTTGCGCAATTTCATGCCGATCCAGGCGGGGTCCATCACGCGCATGTCGAGCGAGAGGAGTTTACAGAGGCCATCCAGCACGCGCGGATAATTGCCGGCGAGCCACATGGCGCAGGGACGGTTGACGCCGTCGGGCAGGGTGATTTCCTTGAGGCAGAGGACAAAATCCTCTTTCGTGTTGTGGTTTTGCACATCCACGGTCCAGGAAAGCGTGCCGTCGGTACCAGTACGCAGTTCTTCCGTGGAAAAAAGCGCGTCCAGTACCGGGGTGGGGCCTTGGTGGCGGAACGCGCCCAATTGTTCGCAGCGCCACTGAATCACCTGTGCCATGGCGGCCACGGCGGAGGACATCGGCTTTTTTTCACCATGCGGCGGCATGGTCATTTCAAAGGCGTCACCGGGCAGGTTGGCAAGGCTGTCCAGTTTCTTTTTCAGCCAGCCGTGGTCGTTGGCGCGCATGTCCATGGAGAGGGTTTTCGCCACCGCGCCCAGACCCAGCCCGCCCAGCCCCAGACTGCGTGATTCGGTGGGGCCGTTGGTCCAGACCTCAAATGGCCAGGAATGCCCCTCCTGATCGACGTGGCCGACGAAGAGCGCGAATTGTCCGATCGGGGAATCCAGCATGTAGGTCCAGCACAGATTGCCTTCCGGCAGGCTGGGACGATTCGGCCATTTGAGGCTTGCCAGTACCGGCGCGGGCAGGTGCTTGATGGAAAGCCGCCGGTTGGCGTCGTCCATGAAATCCTGCGGCGCCTGTTGGGAAGCGCGCGCGGCATCCTTGCCGCCGGTTTCCTTCGCGGGTTCGACGGAAAGCACCGCGCCCAGCACGCTGTTGGGGCGATAGGTGGCAAGTCCTTTCAGGCCGGATTTCCAGGCTTCCATATAGAGATCCTGAAAATCGGCATAAGGGTAATCGCCGGGGACGTTGACCGTCTTGGAGATGGAAGTATCGATAAAGGGCGCAACGGCAGCCACCATGTCCTTGTGCGCGGCGGCGGAAATTTCCAGCGCGGTGACGAAATAATCCGGCAGTTTCGTCACATCGCCGCCCTGATGGCGGTAAAGCCGCCAGGCGTAATCTTCCACCGGGCATTCCTTGAGCGTGCCGTCCGGCATTCGTTTTTTGCGGTTGTAGGTCCAGGAAAAGGGCGGTTCGATGCCGTTGCTGGCATTGTCGGCAAAGGCAAGCGAAATGGTGCCGGTGGGCGCGATGGAAAGCAGATGCGAATTGCGCAGCCCGTGCGCGCGAATTTCCGCCTTTACCCTGGCAGGCAGACGGGAAGCGAAATTGCCGCCGGAAAGATAGAGTTCGGCGTTGAAGAGCGGAAAAGCGCCGCGTTCCTTCGCCAGTTCCACCGAATACAGATAGGCGGTGTCGCGCAGAAATTCGCTGACCCGCGCGGCAAAGGCGCGGGCTTCCGGGCGGTCATAGCGCAGACGCAGCATGGCGAGCGCGTCGCCCAGCCCGGTAAAACCAAGCCCGATGCGGCGCTTGCTGCGGGCTTCCTCGTACTGCTGCGGCAGCGGCCAGTGGGTAGCGTCCAGCACGTTGTCCAGCATCCGCACGGAAACCCGCACCACTTCGGCGAAAGCCTCGAAGTCAAATTCGGCGACGTCGGAAAAGACGTCGCGCACGAAGAGCGTCAAGTTGATGGAACCCAGACAGCAGCAGCCGTAAGGCGGCAGCGGCTGTTCGGCGCAGGGATTGGTGGCCTCGATCACCTCGCAGTAACCCAGATTGTTGTCACGGTTCATGCGGTCAAGGAAGAGAATGCCCGGCTCGGCGTGGTCGTAGGTGGATTGCATCACCTGATTCCAGAGGTCGCGGGCGCGCACGCGGCGATAGACCCACTGTCCGTCATCGAGCTGGAAAGCGCCTTCCGCCTTCATGTCGGCGTTGGGTTCGGCGCGGTGGGTGAGGTCGACCGTGCCGTCGGTTTTCACGGCCTCCATGAAGGCGTCGGTAACGCCGATGGAAATGTTGAAATTGGTGAGATCGCCCGCGTCCTTGGCATGGATGAAGGTTTCAATGTCGGGATGATCGCAGCGCAGGACGCCCATTTGCGCGCCGCGCCGTGCGCCCGCCGATTCCACGGTTTCGCAGGAGCGGTCAAAAACGCGCATGTAGGAAACCGGGCCGGAAGCGCGTGACTGCGTGCCCTTGACCTGCGCGCCGGAAGGCCGGATGCTGGAAAAATCGTAGCCGACGCCGCCGCCCCGGCGCATGGTTTCCGCCGCCTGCGCCAGCGCCGTGTAAATGCCGGGACGGCCATCCGTGATTTCCACGATGGAATCGCCCACCGGCTGCACGAAACAGTTGATGAGGGTTGCCTGCAAATCCGTACCGGCGGCGGAATTGATGCGTCCGGCGGGGATGAAGCCGTTTTCCTGCGCCCAGAGAAAGCGCGCTTCCCAGTGGGCGCGATCCTTTTCCGCTTCGCCTGCGGCAAGCGCAAAGGCCACGCGGCGGCGCACGTCATGAACGGAAAGCTCCTTGCCCTTGGCGTATTTTTCCAGCAGCACCTCGCCGGAAATTTCCTGCGGCAGCAGAGGGGCAAAGGCCGGAGCCTGGGGAATGGCATCAAACGACAACTGATCGACCTGACTCATGACAGCTCCTGAAAAATGACGCAAAAACGGTAAAACAGCAGACAGGGACATTCCGTCCGGTTTTCCGGCAGAGGCGCAAAATGCCTATCGCACAGGGAAACCGGCCAATGTTCTGATTGGGGGAGGTACTGTATGGGAATTGTTATCTGGCGGAGCGAGAATCTACTACACCTAGTGTTCATGTACAAGGGGCTTGACTAGATACAGTGTCCGTGCTTGAGGGGGACAGAAACGATCCAGCCTGGTCATCCGGCAGAACTCACCGTGCGGCGTTGGCTCGGCATGAAAGACAATAGTTACAAACGCGAGTAAATTACATGAACACAGTAAAAAATATGATACATTTGTCGCAACAATGTTTCAATCTTCTGCCCGAACTGAATGATTCGGGGCGCGATAACCATGGAGTCAGGCCATGCCATGTTTGCAGCCGTGATATATCTACTGCCGCTCAGGGCGGGCGAGCGTTTCAGACCACTTCCTCATGGTGAATGGCACACTGTTCTTGCCATCGACAACGAGAACTGGTTCGCTCGGCTATTCTTTTCGGGCAAGCCTTTGCCTAGCGATACCTTCCAGGCTACCGTACAGTTGCTTGTTCCAGAAGCAATTTTCTGTCTTCCTGTAAATGCCAGGTTCACTCTATCTGGGAAAACGAAACAAAAGCGATTGGCCGCGTACTTGGCTACGCCCTTTCTTCCCTTCAACGTTAAGCCACGCAACTGCCCATGTTGGCCACTTTCCATCTTCTGCTCCGGTTGAAACGCAAACCGTTCGGCGTTGCAGTGGTACGCGCGTTTGCCGCCTTGTCGTTCATGGGAATGTTGACTTTCCCGGTGCTGGCAGCCCCGCTGTCGCCGGACGAACACGCTGCACAGGAACTCCTGCGCCAGCAGGAGCAGGACCGGGCCTTGCGACAGCAGTTGGAACGCCATCCCGACGTGCGTCTCGGGGCGGGCGAAGAACGCGCCCCGGCGCTGCCGGAAAGCGAATCCCCCTGCTTCACGATCAGCGAGATTCGTCTGGACGATCCCTCCGGTCAACTCGGTTGGGCGATTGCGGCGACCGATCTTCCCGGCGATCCGGCGACGGGGCGTTGCCTGGGCAGCCGGGGCATCAACCTGGTGATGACGCGCATCCAGAACGCGCTCGTCGAACGCGGCTATGTCACCACGCGCGTGCTTGCCGAGGCGCAGGATCTGACCACGGGTGTGCTTACGCTCAAACTTATTCCTGGCCGCATCCGCGCCATTCGTTTCAGCGAAGACAGCGATTCCCGGGCCAACGCCTGGAACGCCATTCCCGCCGCGCCCGGCGACCTGCTCAATCTGCGCGACATCGAGCAGGCGCTGGAAAACTGGAAGCGTGTGCCGACGGCGGAAGCCGACATTCGGATTGTGCCGGGCGACGAACCTGGCGAAAGCGATCTCGTCGTCACCTGGAAACAGGCTTTTCCCTTGCGCCTGACCCTTTCCATCAATGACGGCGGATCGAAAACGACCGGAAAATACCAAGGCAGCGCCACCTTGTCTGCCGACCATCTGCTGACCCTCAACGACCTCTTTTACGCCAGCTACAACAAGGATCTGGGTGGCGGGCAATCCGGGCGGCGCGGCACGCGGGGATACACGATGCACTATTCGCTGCCGTTTGCCTATTGGACCGTCAGCGCCACCCGCAGTACCCACCGCTATCATCAGTCGGTGGCCGGCGCCTACCAGAACTATCTTTATCGCGGCACCAGCGAGAACAACGAAATCCAGCTTTCGCGCCTCGTCTTTCGTGATGCCGTCAACAAAACCACGGTTTCACTGCGTGGCTATCTCACCCAGTCCAGGAATTTCATCGACGATACCGAAATCGAAGTCCAGCGCCGGCGCATGGCCGGCTGGGCGGCCAGCATCGGCCATCGGGCCTTCCGGGCCGGCGCCGTGCTCGATCTTGAATTGTCCTGGCGTCGCGGCACTGGCGCGTTTGCCGCGCTGGAAGCGCCGGAAGACGCCTTTGGCGAGGGTACGGCGCGTCCGAAGATCGTCAACGCCGAAGCGTCACTCTCCCTGCCTTTCCGGCTTATCGGGCAGTCGCTACGCTACAATGGTCTCTTGCGCGCACAGTGGAACCGTACTCCGCTGGTACCGCAGGACCGTTTCTCGATTGGCGGCCGTTACACGGTGCGCGGCTTCGATGGTGAAAGCATCCTCATGGCCGAACGCGGTTTCCTGATCCGCAACGATGTTTCATTGCCGTTCGGCGATGGCCGGCAAGAGATTTACGCTGGACTTGACTACGGTCGGGTTGGCGGCCCCTCGACCGATCTCCTGGTGGGGCGCGCACTCACTGGCGCCGTTATCGGCTGGCGCGGCACCTGGAAGACGCTGTCCTGGGACGTTTTTACCGGCGCTCCGGTGAAAAAACCCGATGGTTTCGCAACTGACCCCATCACTGCGGGATTCAATCTGACCCTGAGTTTATAACGGAAGACGAGAAATTTTCCTGTAATCGATGATAAAAGGAATCGCCCGATGAATCGCAACCTCTATCGTATCGTGTTCAATGGAAAGTATAGACTCGCCTTCAGTCTGCAACTGGCGCTGGGTCTTGCGACGATCCTGCCGGCGGGAGAGGCCCTGGCCCAGGCAGTCGCCTACAAGGCCGCGCCGGCGAACCAACGGCCGATCATCCTCAAGGCCAGCAATGGCGTGCCGGTGGTCGACATCCAGACCCCCAGTGCCGCCGGTGTCTCGCGCAACACCTACAGCCAATTCGACGTCAACGCCGACGGGCTGATTCTCAACAACTCGCGCAACAACGTTGCCACCCAACTGGCTGGCTGGATACAGGGCAATCCCTGGCTGGCAAAAGGCACCGCCCGCGTCATTCTCAACGAAGTCATTGCCGGCAATCCCAGCCTCCTTGGCGGTTATGTCGAAGTTGGCGGCGACAAGGCCCAGGTCATCATTGCCAATCCTGCGGGCATTACCTGCTCCGGCTGCGGCTTCCTGAACGCCAGCCGCGCCACGCTCACCACCGGCACACCGATATTCAGTGCTGGTGTACTTGACGGTTACCATGTCCAGGGCGGTCTTGTGCGCGTCGACGGCAACGGAATGGATGCCCGCCAGGCCGATGCCACCGAGATCATCGCCCGCGCCGTTGAAATCAACGCCGGTTTGTGGGCGCAAGACCTGCGGCTGACCACTGGCGCCAATCGGGTCGATGCCGAAAGCGTCCAGGCCACGCCAATCGACGGAACCGGAGAAAAGCCCGTCTTCGCCGTCGACGTCGCCCAGTTGGGCGGCATGTACGCCCAGCGAATCCACCTCATCGGAACCGAAGCCGGTGTTGGCGTGCGCAACGCCGGAACCCTCGCCGCCTCCGCTGGTGAAGTCATCGTCACCGCCGACGGACGACTCACGCACAGCGGACTCACGCTTGGCGCCGACACGCGCATCGACGTCGCCGGGATCGACAACAGCGGCACACTTGCCGGAGAGCGCAATCTCGCCCTCAACAGCCGGAACGACGTTGCCAATACCGGTCTCTTCCACGCTGGAGAAGAAATCCGCCTTGAGGTCGACGGACAACTGAACAACTCCGGCAGACTGGAAGCGCGGCGGATCGAGTTCCACGGCGACGCCCTGGACAATTCCGGCGCCTTGCGCCAGAACGGCGAACAAGGCATGACCCTTCTTGCCACTCGCGTTGACAATGCCGTCGGCGCGCGCATCGGCAACATTGTCCATGCGCCGGACGATGGCCAGGACAAGGAAAGCGGAGAAAGCAGGGAAAACGACGCTCCGTCTGCTGATGGCGAAACAGCCGTGCCGACCAGCGCTATCGACGGCGGCGAAGTTGGCCTCGCCCCTGATAGTGTGGCTCCTGACGCGCTCCCGCTTGCCGACGGCCTCATCGCCGTGCGCGGCGAATTGGTCAACACCGGTGAAATCGTCGCCAGCGGAAGCGTAGCCCTCGAAAGTTTCGAGACACTCAGGAATGCCGGTACGCTTGCCTTGTACCGACTCAGCGCTGCTGGCAACCTCCTTGAAAACCGTGGCGACATCAGCGCCGTCGATGCCGCCGTGACCGCCGCGACGCTCGACAACCGCGGCGGCGCGTTGACCGTGGCTAACCGCTTCCTCGTCGCCGCGCGCAAGTTCGACAACAACCAGGGCAGCCTGCGTCACACCGGTACCGACGCGCTCATCCTGCCCCTGGACGAACTGGACAACCGTAATGGCCAGATCGCCAGCAACGGAGATGCGTTCGCGCTGACAGCGGCGTCGCTTGACAACCGCGGCGGCCAGATCGCGCACACCGGGAGCGGCGCGCTCACACTTGCCGCCGATCGCCTCGACAACCGCGGCGGGCAGATCACCGGCAACAGCGCCCTCTCCGTTGGCGTGGCCGGCAAGCTGGATAACGGCCAGGGCGTCATTTCCGGCCAGACAGCCGTCACCGTCACGGCTGGAGGCGATCTCGCCAACGCCGACGGGCGAATCATCGCCGGAGGCGATCTCAAGATAAGGGCGGACGCCGTGGACAACGCGGGCGGCGCGCTTGCCGCGGTTGCTGGCGAACTCGATCTCGCTACCCTGGGCGCCGTCGATAACGCCAAAGGGCGCATTGAGGCGGGCGGCGCGCTTACACTCGACACGCGCGGCGGCGCGCTCGACAACCGCGAAGGCGGCATCGTCGGGCAGGACGCGCTGAGGCTCCTCGCCGGCGCGGTGGACAACAGGGGTGGGCGGATTGAAGCCACCGGCATCCTGGACATCGTCGCGGACAGTATCGACAACCATCAGGGTGGCCGGATCGTCAGCGGTGCCGCGCTGAACATCGACATGAAAAGCGCGTTCGACAATAGCGGCGGCATTCTTTCCAGTCAGCGCGCGCTGACCCTCATGACCGGAGGCAACCTCGCCAACGCCGACGGACAGATCGTTGCCGGAAGCGATCTCAAGATCTCGGCGGCTGCCGTAGACAACGCTGGGGGTATGCTCGGCGCCGTCGCGGGCCGGCTCGATCTTTCCGCCTCGGGCGTCATCGACAACACCAATGGGCGCATCGAGGCGGGCGGCGCGCTCACGTTGACCGGAGCCGGCCTCGACAATGTCGAAGGCGCGGTGCTCGGGCAGACGCTCACACTCGACACAAGGGGCGGCGCGCTCGACAACAGTGGCGGCCTCCTTGCCGCCGAAGGCGCGCTGAAGGCCAATAGCGGGGAACTCATCAACAAAACCGGCCAGATCCAGGCCGGCGGCGCGCTCGATCTTGCCGCCGCGAGCCTTGCCAATACCGGCGGCGTCATCCAGTCGCTCGGCGACATCGATGCCAAGGTGCGCGGGCATTTCGACAACCAGGGCGGCCGGGTCGAAGCCGACGGCAAGCTGAACGTTGCTGCTGGCAGCGTCGACAACCGTCAGGGGGGCCGGATCGTCAGCGCCGCCGCGCTGGACATTGGCGCGGAAGGCGCGCTCGACAATAGTGGAGGCATCCTCTCTGGGCAAACCACACTGACCCTCGCGGCCGGGGGCGACCTCGCCAATGTTGGCGGGCAGATCGTTGCCGGAAGCGATCTCAACATCGCGGCGAATGCCGTAGACAATACCGACGGGCTCATCGGCGCCGTTGCCGGCGACGTTGAACTTGCCGCCGCGGACAGGATCAGCAACGCCAACGGGCGGATCGAAGCGTCCGGCGCGCTCGCGCTGACCGGAACCGGACTCGACAACACCGAGGGCGCGATACTCGGGCAGACGCTCCAGCTCGATACGCAAAGCGGCGCGCTCGACAATACCGCCGGCCTCATCAGCGCGGATCAGGCGCTTGCGCTTGCCGCCACGAGCCTTGCCAATGTCGGCGGCGTCATCCAGTCGCTTGGCGACATCGACGCCACGGTGAACGAACATTTCGACAACCGGGGTGGGAAAATCGAGACCGACGGCAAGCTGAACATCGCCGCCGGCAGTATCGACAACCGTCAGGATGGCCGGATTGTCAGCGCCGCCGCATTGGACATCGGCACGGAAGGCGCGCTCGACAACAGCGGCGGCATCCTCTCCAGCCAGGCCGCGCTGACCCTCGCGGCCGGGGGCGACCTCGCCAATGTCGGCGGACAGATCGTCGCCGGAAGCGATCTCGGAATCTCGGCGAATGCCGTAGACAATAGCGATGGCCTCATCGGCGCCATTGCCGGTGACGTCGAACTTGCCGCCGCGGACAGGATCGGCAACGCCAACGGGCAGATCGAAGCGTTCGGCGCGCTCACGCTGGCCGGAACCGGACTCGACAACACCGCCGGCCTGATCCAGGCGGGCGGCGCGCTTGACCTCGACACGCGCGGCGCGGCGCTCGCCAACCAAAACGCCGGGCGCATCATCGGGCTGGATGTGGTGACCCTTCGGGCTGGCGCGATGGACAACACCCAGGGTCTCATCAGCGCGGAGCGTACGCTCGCGCTCACCGCCGACAGCCTGCACAACGTCGACGGCCTGATCCAGGCGCTTGCCGATGGCGGAGCGGCCAGCACACTGGCCATACAGGGCGCTTTCGACAATCGGGGCGGAAAGCTCAGCGCCAATCATGATCTGGAGATTCGCGCGCAAAACCTCGACAACCGTAGCGGCCAGATCATCGGCAAGACCCTGGATCTCGCCACAACCGGCGCGGTCAACAATGGCGCGGGCATCCTTTCCAGCCAGGGCGCCCTGACCCTCGCGGCGGGAGCGGATCTTGCCAATGTCAAGGGACAAATCGTTGCCGAAACCGACCTCCAGGTCACAGCCCATGCCGTCGACAACACGGAAGGCACACTCGGCGCCGTCGGCGGCAAGCTCGATCTCGTTGCCGCGGGCAGGATCGGCAACGTCGGCGGGCGGCTCGAAGCGTTCGGCCCGCTGACGCTGACCGGAACCGGACTCGACAACACCCAGGGTTCGATCATCGGGCAGACGCTTCTTCTCGACACGCGGGGCGGCGCGCTTGACAACATACGCGGCCTTCTTGCCGCCGAAGCGATACTCACCGCCCGGAGCGGCCGGTTCGACAACACCGACGGCCTGATCCAGGCGGGCGGAGAAATCAGTCTCGACACGCAGGGCGCGGAATTGATCAACCGCAATACCGGCGGGAATGGCAACGCCCTCCAGGGCATTCTGGGACAGCAGGCGGTCAGGCTCGCCGCTGGCGCGCTCGACAACCGGGGCGGACTCATTGGCGCCAACGGCGATCTCGCTATCGGCGCGGCGGGCGATGTGAATAACGGCGGAGGCCGGATGCTCGGCAACGGTTTCCTTACGCTCACCGCTGGCGGCGAAGTCGCCAACGCGGGCGGCACGCTCTCCAGCGGCGCAGCCCTGACGCTCGCGGCGGGCAGGAATCTCACCAGCACTGGCGGCCAGATCGTCGCCGGAGGCGATCTCCAGGTGGAGGCCCAAAATATCGGCAACGTTGGCGGCACTCTCGCCGCCGTTGCCGGCAAAATCGACTTTTACGCACACGGCGACATTGATAACCGGGGTGGGCGGATTGAAGCGGACGGCGATCTGACACTTGTGGGCGAGCGTCTCGACAATTCCGGATCTGGCCTCCTCTTCGGGCAAACCCTCGACATCGCCAGCCGCGGCAGGATCGACAACCAAAGCGGCAGGATTGTCGCCGAGGGCGCGCTTGTCGCCGAAGGCAGCGAAATCGACAACAGCGCCGGCCTGATCCAGTCCGGCAGCGATCTTGCGCTCAAAGCGCAAAGCGGGGCGCTGATCAACGCCAACACACGGGGTTCCGCCCAGGGCATTCTCAGCCAGGGCGCAATGCGCCTGACGGCAGGGCGCGGGATCGACAACAGCGCCGGGCGCATCGGTGCGCCCGCGCTGACGCTCGACGCCGCCAGCCTCACCAACGCGGGCGGCGAAATCCAGGCGCTCACCGGCATCGACGCGCGGCTGAGCGGCGCGCTCGACAACACTGGCGGCCTCTTGCGCGCGGATGCGGTGCGGATTACGGCAGGCAGCATCGGCAACCGGAACACCCTGGGCGCGAACCAGGGCATCGAAGGCAGCGTCGTCAAACTTTCCGCCAACACACTTGACAACACGCGCGGCGCCTTGCGCGCCGACCGCCTGCTGGAACTTGCCGTCGGCGGAACGCTCGACAACACAAGCGGTCTCATCTCCTCACTGGGCACGCTCAACGTCAAGGACAGCGGCGTCATCCCTGACGGCCTCACGCTCATCAATACCGGCGGCACGCTCATCGCCGACGAACATCTTTCCATCGACGCCGCGCGCGCGACCCAGGACGGCCAGTTTTTGAGCGGGCAGGATTTGAGCCTCAAGCTCAAGGATGACGTTTCCGTCGGCGCGGGCGGGAGAATCGCCGCCAACCGCAACCTGACCATCGAAACCACCCGGACGATCGAGAACGACGGCCGCATCGAAGCCGGCAACGCGCTCACGCTCACTGCCCAAGCGCTCACCAACAATGCCACGGGCACACTGACCGGCAAGGATATCGACCTCAGCGTTTCCGGCCAGCTCACCAACCGGGGGCTGATCAACAGCGGCAACGCCGGTTCCGGCGAAGCGCGCCTTGCCGCTGCCGTCCTCGACAATCTGGGCGGCGGGCGTATCTACGGCGACCATCTGGCCATTGCCGCCGGTACGGTGAACAATCTGGCGGAGGGCGGCAGCGCCCCGGTCATTGCCGCGCGCGAACGTCTCGATCTCGGTGTTGGCACTCTGAACAACCACGACGAGGCGCTGATTTTTTCTGCTGGCGATCTTTTCATTGGCGGCGGACTCGACGCGCAGAACCGGGCTGTCGGACAATCCACCGCCCTCGACAACGCCAGCGCCACGATCGAGGCGCTGGGCGACCTCACCATCAACACCGCCAGCCTGAGCAATTACAAGCGTGTATTTGAAACCGCCCAAATTCAAACCAACGAGTTTCCGGCAGGCGTCTCCCTGCTCGATTACGTGCCTGAACTGTACTTTTATTGGACGATAGAGGAAACAAACCCGATCAACTGGCGCAACTTCGTGCGAGATCGCTACATCGGCATCATTGCCGATCTTCTCGGCGGCGGGCTTGACACGGCCTATCGTGGCGAACTCGCAGCGCTGATCAACGCGCAGCCGCGCGGGGTGTATGAAGATTCCCGCGCCATATGGAATCTGCTGATTGGCAAGATGAAAGCCGAACGCCCCGAGGACGTTGCCGCCATGGAGCGCGCCGTCATGGAACGCGGGGTTCCGCAGCAGGCCCACGGCCAGATCTGCAAGGATGACGACTGCGACTACATCCATTACTTGACCACCTCGTACACCACCTACCGCGATGTTGTCACCGCGGATTCTCCTGCCGCCGTGATCCGCTCCGGCGGCGACATGCGCATCGATACCACCATGCTTCTGGACAACCGCTACAGCCTGATCCAGTCGGGCGGCAACATGCGCCTGACCGGATCGAGCCTGAGCAACACCGGAGCCGAATTCTATCTTGTGACCGACACCACCACCATCGCCCGTAAAATTCACTGGGTGGATCGTGATCACGGCAGCACCACCAACACCGAGCGCACGCAGAGCCTGGTCGACAGCGCTCCGGCGATCATCAGCGCCGGCGGTTTGTTGACCGGCAGCTTCACCGACCGCATCGACAACCTCACCATCCGGCAGAACGCCGGGCGGGTCACAGGGCAAGGCAGCGCGCCCGCCAACGTTGGCGCGGGCGCGATTGGCGGCGCCAGCGGCGCGGACGCGGCGCGGATCGAAGCTGGCGCGACGACCACGCGCGCAGCCCAAACCCAGGCGTCCAATACAGACGCCGGCAGCGTCGCGCGCGCGGCGCGGACAAGCGAAGCCGACTTTGACGCCGCCGCCATGACACAAGCGGCCCATGCCGCCGATGCCGGTTTCGACGCCGCCGCCGTCCAGCGCGAAGCCGGGACGCTTGCCGCCGACCCAACCCTGCCAAGCCTCGATGCCGCCTCCCGCCAAGCCACGGCCGCCCGGACCGACATCGTCCGCGTCTCCGCCGCTGACGGTCCGGCGGCGCTGATCGCCACGGCGCGGCTGTCCCTGGCGCTGCCGGCGAACCAGCTCTACCACACTGACCCGAACCGCGCCGGCGTCCTTATCGAAACCGACCCGCTCTTCACCAACTTCCGGAAATGGCTTTCCTCCGACTACATGCTGAACGCCCTGGGCGCTGATCCCGCCTGGAGCCAGAAGCGCCTGGGCGACGGTTTTTATGAACAACAGCTGATTACCGAACAGATCGGCGAACTGACCGGAAGAAGATTCCTCGAAGGCTACGCCAGCGACGAGGAACAATACCGGGCGCTGATGAACGCCGGCCTTACCTATGCTCGGGAATGGCAGCTCATTCCCGGCGTGGCGCTCAGCGCCGAGCAGATGGCGCACCTCACCACCGATATGGTCTGGCTCGTTGAGCGTGCGGTCACGCTGGCCGACGGCACGGTAGCGCGCGTGCTTGTCCCGCAAGTCTATGCCCGTGTGCGGGAAGGCGACCTTGCGCCCTCCGGCGCGCTGATCGCCGCCAACGACATTCGCCTCGACACGACGGGCGACCTTGTGAGCAGCGGCACGATCGCCGGGCGGGAAGTTGTCCTCCTCACCGCCGAAAACATCGAACTCCTGCGCGGACGCGTCAGCGGGAGCGAAGTCCTGGCCCAGGCCAATACCGACCTCAACGTTCTGGGCGGCACGATCGAAGCTGAACACGCGCTCATTGCCGCAGCCGGGCGCGATCTCACCATCGAAAGCAGTACCGTGGACTGGAGCGTCCGTCCGCCCGAAGGACAAAAGGTCAATGCTGCCGTGGAAAAGAGCGTCATCGACCGCGTCGCCGGGCTTTATGTCACTGGCGAGAACGGCACGCTGGTGGCCGCTGCCGGACGCGATCTCACCCTCCTTGCCGCCGCCCTGGTCAACAGCGCCCCCGCCACAGCCGGAAGCGCTCCCGCCACAGCCGGAACGACCCTGCTTTCCGCCGGGCGCGACCTCACCCTCGGCACGGTCACCGAAACGAGCAACGCCTCGACTTCCAGCAAGGGCAACCGCTGGACTGAGGCGACGGCCATCGAAGCCGGCAGCCTGATTCTCGCCGGAGGCGACCTCACGCTTGCCGCCGGAAGCGACCTTCTGGCCCGCGCCGCCAGCGTCACCGCCTTGGGCGACCTTGCCGCCAGTGCCGGGCGTGATCTCACGATTACCGCCGGAGACAACCATCTCGAAAACGAAATCTGGCACAAGAGCAAGAAGCGCGGCGTCCTTTCCAGCAGAACCCGCGAACGGCTCGACACGCTTGATGAGACCACCGCGATTGCCAGCCTCTTCTCCGGCGACACCGTGACGCTCACTGCCGGGCAGGATCTCACGGTTCAGGGCAGCCACGTCGTGGCCACTGGAGATCTCACCGCCTTGGCCGGGCGCGACCTCACGCTTGCCACGGCCAGCGAAACCCATG
>JAISWQ010000134.1 GCA_031271025.1 Zoogloeaceae bacterium
CGTCCCGCAACTCAACCCCCTTGAGCGCACAAAACGCCAGCGAATACTCGATCAGCGACGCCATGCGCTTCGTGCTCATTGCCGCCGTCGATTCGCGCAGATTGACGAATTCCCCCTCAAGCCCCGGCACAAAATCCACTGGCGCGTTGGTGGCTTTGGCGTGACCGGAAACCAGCAACAATTTCCATTCCTGCGCGTTCCTTTTCTTCCACGCCCACACCAGCCCGGAACGTGCCAGATCGGAACAAATCGCGTGAAACTTGGCGTTCTGATCCAGATTCCTGCCCGGAGGCGAAACCATCACCCTGTACCCCTCCAGAGCGGCACTGACGCATTCCAGCGCCCGCCGCCGCGCTTCGGCATGAACCAGATAAAAAACCCGCTTGTCCATCACTCCGCCCTCCGGCTCATGACGCGCCCCGCAACAGTCTTCCGTTCTCGGAAACGACACCATCACGGATCAGGTTGTTCAGGATGACCGCCAGCCGCCTGCTGCGTTTCGCGCCGTCGCGCAACAGCCGCACGGCAGCCTGACTTTTTGGACGTTTTGCCCATGCCAGCGGGTCTGGTTGTCCCGCTGTTTTTGCGGACATGAACGCATCAAATTCCGCCATGCCCTGCTTGACACGCTCACGCATCTCTGGCGTTGGCGGCGGCGGCAGCGGTTTGAACTCCGGGAATTGCCGCTCCCCAGACCGGCAGTCGGCGAGGAATTCCGGCAGGGTCGGCGGGAACGGGCGCAGCTTCATCTGTTCGAGAGCGGCTTGCAGACAATGCGGCTTGCCGCGATACTCGCCCAGCGCATCCGCCCACGTCGCCATCACCCTGTCCATGTCGGCGTTTTTCCACAGGTCGAGAAATTTTGACCCGTAGAAACACGTCATGCGGTTGAACAGCCGCTCGATCGCCGCAATCGGCAATGATGGCGCTGGCGCGCTGCATTGCGCTGGCGCGCTGCATTGCGCTGGCGCGTCACGCGATGCGCTGGTACTGCCCGCAAATGTCATTGTCGTGTCCATGTCGTTTTTTCCCGGTGAGAATTTCAAACGCCTCTTGCCGCTCTTCGGAGAGCGTCCTCCGTCGCGGCACATCGGGCGAAGCGCGGGAGTTGGGCGTCATCCATTCGGCCTTGAATCCCTGCCAGCCGCGCTGGCAGCATTCCCGCAACACGGCCTCCAGCGACAACCCGGCTTTGTCCGCCTCTCGCTCCAGCCCCGCCAGAGCGGTAGGGGTGAGCGGCGAGCGCTTTTGCCGGCGCATCAGCAAAAAATCATCCCAGACGCCAGCATCGACGCCTTCAGGCTTTGCCGCTGTCGCAACAACGGGCTTTGCCCTTTTCGCGTCAGGCGGCTTGTCGGCAACAACAGCCCGCGAGTTTTTTTCGCGGGCAGTCCCCCCCGCTTGCGGGGGGGATATAGGGGGGGTATACGGTTCACTGATAGGTTCACTGATAGATTCGTGTGCCACTTTTGGCACTGGTGGTAGTGCCACTTTTGGCACTGGTG
The DNA here is from genome assembly GCA_031271025.1 of Zoogloeaceae bacterium. GTDB lineage: Bacteria > Pseudomonadota > Gammaproteobacteria > Burkholderiales > Rhodocyclaceae > Azovibrio. The sequence continues at coordinate 1,506 of JAISWQ010000134.1, forward strand.
GGGTGGCACTTTTGGCACTGGTGGCACTTTTGGCACTGGTGGAACTAAACAAATGTCTGTCGACCACACCGACGAGCAGATAGCGATTTACCGCGCCCGTCGTTTTTTGCGCGCGAATCAACCCCATTTGTTCGAGATCGCGTAATGCGTGGATGATGGTGTGACGGTTGCTGATACACGTATCAGCTTTGAGGCGCGCGATTGACGGCCAGCATTCATGCCCTTCGTCAGCGCGATCGGCGAGTGACAGCAGGATTATTTTCTGCGCGGAGGACAGCCCTTGTTGCTGCCACGCCCAGCGTGTCGCGTCAATGCTCATTGATTTTTTCCTCCATAGATTCCGCCAGCGCATGAAGGCACAGCCCGCTGTGCGAGAGTGTTTGTCCGTAATCGACGACGCGCTCGTTGAACCCGCCGTAATAGCTCATGTCCACGCCCAGATTGATCATCATGGCGGACACGCGCCGCAGACGGCGGGCAAGGTCTGCCGGTGTTTGCGGGGTTTTCGCGGCTTTCATCGTCCCTCCCGCTCCCCGTCAATCCCTGTCAATCCCAGATGCGCCATGCGTTTGGCGGCTATAGTGACCGTATGAAACTCACCCACGATCCCTCTCTCCAGAATTTCGGCGGCAATGTCTGCCTTGCTTCTGCCCGTGAGTGTGGAAAGCACGGAAAGCTGATCGTCCTGCTCTTGTTCGATGCGCAGGTGAAGGTCGGGTTTGGGCAGGCTCACGGCTTCTTCTCCCACCATGTGCTGATGACGCACAGCAGCCAGATGATGCCGCAGCCGACAGCCAGCAGCAGCCACGGCGCGGCCTTGATCAGCAACACGCCCAGCGCCACCGCCAGCACGATCTCCCAGAAGGTCATGGCGCTGGCCTGCGCTTGGAGGTGCCGCACCGCTCCCGGTGCAGACGCAGCAGGGCGTCACCAAGCCGCCAGTTGGGTTGCTTCCGCTTGCCGCTCAACAGACAGGAGACATGCGCCTGTGTCGTATCCACAGCGGCGGCAATCTCGCGCTGCGTCATGTCGCTCGCCACGATTTCGGAAACGATGTTTTTGAAGTTCATGGAAACACAATATAGTTTTTGCTATTGTTTGTCAATAGCCAAAACTATTATTTTCTGGATAACAATTGTGATATGAGAACATTCGGACAACGTTTGCGAGAGGCGCGCGAGGAGGCTGGCCTGACCCAGGCACAGCTTGCAAAACAAACTGGTCTTGCGCAGGCGACCATCTCGAACACCGAGAGCGGACGCAATCAGGGTTCCAGTGAAGCGGTTGCCCTGGCGCGCGCCTTGGGCGTGTCCCCGGACTGGCTTGCCGAGGGGCGTGGACAGAAGCGCAAGGACGAGCCGGAGATCATCGACCTGGAGACGCATCCCGACCTCGTGCCGGTCAAGCGTTACAGCGTGCGCCCGTCGTGCAGCATCGACGGCGTTTCCATTGATTTGTATGAAGACGAGAACGAACTACCCATTTTTTTCCGCCGCGACTGGCTAAAGAGCAACGGCTACAAGGTGGAAAATCTCGCCGCGCTCAAGGTGAAGGGGCGCAGCATGGAGCCGTCACTGTGGGAGGGCGACCTGGTTGTCATCAACCGGGCAGAAACAGAGCCGAAGAACAACGTGGCGTTTGCCGTGAATCACGAGGGCGAATGCGTCATCAAACGCCTGCGCCGCAGCGCGGAAGGCAGATGGAACCTGGAAAGCGACAATCTGGACAAGGTTCATTACCCGGCGGAACCGTGCACGGAAGGCACGCTCATCATCGGGCGTGTCGTGTACAGGCAAACGGAGATAATTTGAAAAGGACAGGAAATGTCAAGAGAAATTTTTTTGTTTGTCTTGCTATCTGTGTTTTCTGCGAATGCAATAGGAAGCGCCTACGAAGATGCCCTCGACCGCATAACGCAAAGGCACAAGCAAGAGCGGATGCAGCGCGATCTGCTGGAATCCTCCCTCGCGGAATCGGCAACCGTGGATGGCAACGCCTACGC
>JAISWQ010000016.1 GCA_031271025.1 Zoogloeaceae bacterium
TTACGCCGTGAGTTCCACGGTGTCAGCCTGTGGAGAGGAAGGCTCTGGTCGTTGTCGCAAGACGACGGCGAAACCGGCCTCGGCGAAGCAGGAATCCGACAGCACATCACCCGATCAGACTTGCTCTGATTTGGAAAGATTTGTATAGGTTCGGAAGAACGGAATCCGAGTTTCGGCACCATCCTGAAAGTCACTCGCGCTCTGGGGCTGAATCTAACGATTTCTCACGCCTGACCGCCTGTCCCGGTTCGGGTGCCGGTGGGCGGCGTCAAATAAATTTCCTTGCCATCCCTTTCTGAGCAAACGCCTTACGGGCAGACCAGGCAGGGCTATAATGAAGTCAAACCTGACGAGATGGAAAACATGAAGACAAAGAATCCGCTCTTTGACGAGCGCCGCACAGCGGAAGCGGCGGTCTGCCTGTTGTGGCTCGCGGGCGGTAGTCTCCCGATCATCAAGCTGATGAAGCTCCTCTATCTGGCAGAGCGGCTGTCCCTGCAACGCTATGGCGTCCCGATTACCGGCGACAAACTGGTTTCCATGCCGCATGGTCCGGTACTCTCGATGACATACGAGCTTATCCAGGGTATGCCCTCCGCGCCGGGAGGGTGGGAAGATTGGATTTCTGCCAGAGAAAACCATCAAGTCGCGCTCGCCGACTCCCGCCGGATACGCTCCCTCGAAGACCTGCGCCATCTCTGTGACGCCGATCTCGAAACGCTGGAAGACATCTGGCGAGAATTCGGGCACATGAAGCCATTCGATCTTGTGGACTACACGCACAACAACTGCCCGGAATGGCGAGACCCGCATGGCTCCAGTCGGCCAATTTCCTATGGCGATCTGTTCAATGCGGTCGGCTACACGCCGGAACAGGCGCGGATCATGGCGGACGAACTGAAGGCGCAGCAATATATCGCCGCCACCTTTGCATGATCCTGCATGAAGCTTGGGCAAACCCTTCTGATCCCTTCCGGCCCGAAAGATCGTCGTCATCTGTTCTTCGTGACACTTGGTCCGCTTGTCCTGCCGCAACACGGTTTCCGAAATCCGCGTGGATGTGGGCGCGGGCTACCGGCTTTATTTCACAACACGCGCGCGTACTGTTGTTTTTCTGCTATGCGGCGGTGACAAATCGACGCAAGCCGCCGACATCAAGACCGCGAAACGTCTGGCAAAGGAAGTTTGAATCATGGCAATTGAAACCACCCCCTTCGACATGGCAGAAATGCTCGACAGTGAGGATGTCATCCGGGAATACTTCGCGCAGGTCTGGGCGGACGGAGATTCCAGTGAGATTGTCCGGGCGCTTGGGCATATCGCCCGCACACGTGGCATGGCAAGGCTGGCGGAAGACACAGGCATTGGACGTGTAAGTCTCTACAAAGCGCTTTCTCCAAACGCGCATCCGCGCTTCGATACCATCCTGAAAGTCACTCGCGCTCTGGGGCTGAATCTGACGGTTTCTCACACCTGACCCGGTGTGCGAAAAATTCTTCTCAAAGCCGGAATCTTCATGGATAATTCTTCAACCATGAACGAGATACTCAAGAACATGCTGCAAGGGGCGCGAGAAAATTTCTCGCTTCTTGATCGCTCTCCCTACCATCTGCCTGCTTCCGGAAACGGGTTTGCGGAAGATTTGCGTACTCTGCGCGGCGATTCCGCAAAGTTGGCGGAAGATATGACATCCGTGATAAAAAAGCATGAGCAGAACAACCAACGCTCGCGTTAGAAGCAGTTCCAGCAACCAGACACATGAGCTTACATTCCAGCAGCACGAAACGGAAAGCCCCGTGCTTCCTGTCGCGCAGCTTGAACATCTGCATTCATTCCGACCCGACATCGTGGATTGGATTGTCCAGCAAACACAGGCAGAGGCGGAAAACCGCCGACATTCCCTGAACAGGATAAATTTCTTCATTTTCGCGCAGCGCGTCCTTGGGCAGATACTGGCGTTCCTCCTAGGTCTGTCTGGAATTCTGGGGGGCGGGTATATCACACTGCAAGGACAGCCGTGGGCAGGGGTTGCCATTGCAACCGCTGTCATTACCGGACTTGCCGTTACTTTTCTTACCGGCAGGGAAAACAAACAGCCCTCTTCATCCAATCAAAAACATACCTCCACTGGCGTCAAGCCCCGCTGAACTACGCAATGAACGCTGAACTGTTTGCCGATCTGATGGAATCTGTCCGCGACATGGGGCGGCACATGCGCGGGGAGGAAGTCGCAGGCGTAAAATTCGCCCCACCAGGAAAATGGGTGTAATTGGGTGTGGTATTGGTTCATGTTCCGCACCGACACCCTTCAGATCACGCCTGAGGTCTTGGGGCTGATTGCCCGCATCGACGAGTTCAAGGGCGCATGGCGTGCCTTGGGCGCGCTTGCGCCTGACCGGCTGTCGGCACTGCGGCGTGTGGCCACCATCGAGAGCATCGGCTCCTCGACCCGTATCGAGGGCAGCAGGCTCTCCGACCGCGAGATCGAGCGGCTGCTCTCGAATCTCGCCATCCAGAAATTCGAGACGCGCGACGCGCAGGAAGTGGCGGGCTACGCCGAGCTGATGGCGCTGATGTTCCGGGCGTGGGGAGACATCCCGTTCAACGAGAACCACATCAAGCAGTTCCACCAGATTCTTCTGCAACACAGCCAGAAGGACGCGTGGCACCGGGGCAGCTACAAAACCAGCGCGAACAGCGTCGCGGCTTTCGACGAGAATGGCGTACAGATCGGCATTGTCTTCGAGACGGCCACACCGTTCGATACCCCGCGCCTGATGACGGAACTGGTGCAGTGGGTCAACGACGCGCGCGAAAAGGCTGTCCTGCATCCGTTGCTGATCATCGCCATTTTCGTGGTCGTGTTTCTCGAAATCCACCCGTTCCAGGACGGCAACGGGCGGCTCTCCCGCGTGCTGACAACCCTGTTGCTGCTGCAAGCGGGCTATGCCTACGTCCCGTACAGCTCGCTCGAAAGCGTGGTCGAGGCCAGCAAGGAAGGTTACTACCTCGCGCTGCGCCAGACGCAGGGCACCATCCGCACGGATGCCCCGAACTGGCAGCCGTGGCTGCTGTTTTTTCTGCGCGCGCTGGCCGAGCAGGTGCGGCGGCTGGAAAAGAAGGTCGAGCGCGAGAAGATCGTGCTGGCGGCGTTGCCGGCGCTGTCCTTGCAGATCGTCGAGTTCGCCCGCGAGCATGGGCGCATCACGATGGCCGAGGCGATCAAGCTCACCGGCGCGAGCCGCAACACCTTGAAGCGGCACTTGCGCGATCTGATTGAACGCAAGCATCTGGAGCAGCACGGCGGCGGGCGTGGCGTGTGGTACGGCTTGCAGTGACTGCCTGTAACAGCGCGCAAATGCGCGGGGGTCTGAAGACCCGTGCGGGTTGTGGGTTGGAATTCCCCGGACTGCCGTAAATTGAACACTGTTGGAAAATAAGTGACATTTTTTGCGCATTGGAAGCACGCGGAATGTCGTGCTGTTTTGTCAGTTTTTCCTGTAACTGTTTGTTCTTGAATGAAAAACTTCATGGCAGGCGATTCTGGCACAGCGTTTGCTTTGTCTTTGCCAGCGAATTTTCGCTTTTTTCTCACACAAGGAGATAGCAATGAAGAAGTCCCAAGGTTTTACCCTGATCGAACTGATGATCGTCGTGGCGATCATCGGTATTCTGGCTGCCATCGCATTGCCGGCGTATCAGGATTACACCAAGCGCACGCACGTGAGTGAAGGTCTGACGCTGGCTGCGGGCGCCAAATCCGCCGCTACGGAATTTTATGCGGATCGGGGGTATTGGCCTTCCAACAATTTCTCGGCGGGCATCGCTTCGTCGGCAAGCATCACGGGGAACGCAGTGAAGGCTGTTGTGTTCAGTCGTGCTACTGGCGTCGCCACAGTCGGCGGTACCGGCACCATCACGATCACCTACAACACAAAGGTGAAGGACAATGAAACCCTGGTCATGAAAGGTAAAGGCGGCACACAGGCAGGCTCTATCCGCTGGGGTTGTGGTCATACAAACAAGGAGGTCGACGGTTCCACCGCCTCCGACGCGAACTATGGCACTCTGGCCATGAAATACCAGAAATGGATTCCGGCACGTTGCCGCGGCTGATTTGGGTTTGACCTGATATTATTGGTAACGCCCTCCTCCCGGAGGGCGTTTTTCTTGTTTCAAGGGCAATCCCGATCAAGTCGATCGTCAGTGCGAGCGTGCGCCGAAGGCATGGCGGGAAGCAAGCCATGCGCCGCCAGGAAAAGCCATGTTGCTTCGCTTCTCGCTTTGGGCGCTTGATCAGGGTTCCAGAGCGGTCTGGAGAAAAAATGAAACGACGCGGGGTGCTTTTCTGGGGAAGTCTGTTGTCCGGTGTTTTTTTGCCGTGCCTGATCGTGCTGATCTACGTGCCGGGATTGAGCGGGGGGTTTTTGTTCGATGATTCGGTGAACATCCTGGAAAACAGCCTGTTGTCCATGCCATCCCTGAGTTGGGAGCATGTGCGGGCAGCAGCCTGGTCCGGACACGCGGGGCCGCTGGGACGCCCCGTCAGCGTCTTGAGCTTTGCGCTCAACAACTATTTCCTGGGAAGCGCACCTTATGGGTTCAAGCTGGTCAACCTCGCGCTTCATGTGCTGAATACGCTGCTGGTGGGCGCGCTGGCCCATGTGGTGTTACGGGTTCTCCTGTCGAATCCCGCCGCGCTTTCAAGGAAGGAAGGGGAAGTGAGCGGACAAGGGGCATGTGTGTGGGGCGCGTTGCTGGCGGCGGCGTTGTGGGGATTGAACCCTCTGAATCTGACAAGCGTGCTGTATGTGGTGCAGCGCATGACAAGCCTTTCCGCGCTGTTTGGCTGGGCGGCGTTGCTGTTGTACGGAAGCTGGCGGATTTCCATGACACGCTGCACATGGCGGCAGAACGCCTGTGTGGCGCTCGTGCTGCCGGCCCTGTTGATACTTTCCGTATTGAGCAAGGAATCCGGGGCGCTTTTCGTGCCTTTGCTGATCTTCATGGAACTGACCCTCTTCAAGGGTGAAAAGAACGGGCAGGCGCTGTTGCTGGGGCCGTTTCCCCTTCGGCGTCTTTGCCAGGCGGCGATCCTTGCCGGAATCGCGCTGGCCTTGTGGAAACTGCCGAGCCTGTTGCGGCCGGAAAATTTTTATCACCGGAATTTCACAGGGTTGGAGCGGATCATGACAGAGGCGCGGGTCTTGTTTTACTACCTGCGTCTGTTTTTTTTCCCTTCCCTTTCGGAACTTGCGCTCTACCATGACGACTTTGTGGTTTCAAAAGGGATTCTGGAACCTGTAAGCACAATGCTGTCGCTGGGGGGGCTTCTGCTGTTGACAGGAATCGCCTGGTGGAAACGCAAGACCTGCCCTGCCTTCTGCTTTGCCTGGGGCTGGTTTCTGATCGCGCATATGCTGGAATCCACGGTCATTTCCCTGGAACTGGTTCATGAACACCGCAACTATGTGGCCACTTTCGGATTCGTGGTGCTCATCCCCGCGCTTCTGACCAGGATGAAAGGACATTTTCTGCGCCCGGCAAGACTCCTGGTTCTGGGGTTTTTGCTGCTCTCCGCCTTTGTGACCTGGCAACGCGCGCAAATATGGGGAGATCCCCTGGAACACGCAATGTTCGAAGCAAAATCCCATCCTGATTCAGAGCGCGCGAATTACCAGCTCGGACAGATTTATCTGAACATTTTTGCCAAAACGCAGAACCCCAAATACCGGGATTGGGCACTCGAACAGATGGAAAAGGCAATGCAGTCCTACCAGCCCGGCAACGCGCCCCTGTTCGGGATGCTGACCCAGTTGTCTTCATCCGGGTCGGATGCCGTGGCTCAGGAACGGCTGGTGCAACTGAAAAAAAATCTGCGCGAAGGAAGACCGCAGATCAGCGACTACAGTTTCCTGGCAAGTCTCGCGGATTGCAGGATGAGTGACGTGTGCCAGATTCCGGAACTGGAGATTGTTTTTCTGTTTGCGGCCGCCATCGAAAACCCGAAGGTGAACAACCGGTCACGCGCCCTGATGTATTCAAAACTGGCAACCTACTACCTCGAACGCTTCAAGGATCTGGAAAAGGCAGAAGAATGTCTGCGCATGGCCGTGTCGCTGGATGAAGACGCAAACTACCATTTGCTGCTGGTCGAGCTGTATCTCGGCACAGGAAGAAAAGAAGAAGCACGCGCGCATCTGGATGCGGCCATTCGCCTGGATGCCCATCGACGCTGGCATCAACGGATTGCCCGCTTCCAGAAGACGCTCGAAACACAGGAGACAAAATGAGCGCAGGGAAAGGACGCCTTCTGCTGGCATTGTTTCTTCTGTTGTGCGCTGTCACGGCGGTCTATTGGCCCGGCTTGCGGAGCGGGTTTCTTTTTGACGATCTCTCCAGCATCGTCGCAAACGAACACCTCGCGCTGGCAAATCTGGATGGTGCAACCCTGTGGGCCGCGGCATGGTCCGGAAACGCCGGGCCTTTGGGACGCCCGGTCAGTCTGTTGAGTTTTGCGCTCAATCATTACGTTGGCGGTCTCGATCCCCATGGCTACAAATGGGTGAATCTGGTGATCCACCTTTGCAACACCGTCCTGGTATTTGGCCTGTCCTGGGTGATTCTGCTGAATCTGGCGCGGCGAGAGGAGGGGGGAGCCTATGCGCGTGTGAGCGGCAGGGAATCCAGAATCCTGTGGGGGGCGCTGATGGCGGCTGCCTTCTGGGGTCTGCATCCCCTGAACCTGACGAGCGTGCTCTATGTCGTGCAGCGCATGACCAGCCTTTCCGCGTTGTTTGGATTTGCCGCCCTGCTGGTGTACGGGCTTTGGCGAACCTTGCCGGTGCGTCATGGCGTCTGGCAAAACCTGGGGGTTGCCGTTGTTCTGATCTGCCTGCTTGCGCTTTCTGTTTTGAGCAAGGAATCCGGTTTCCTGTTCCTTCCCCTGTCATGGTTCATGGAGGTTTTCATATTTCGGGGACGGCTGCAAGGCAGAAAACTTCATGTCTGCGGGATTTCCTGGCTTGGGCTGTGCGGCTGGTTTGGCGCGGTCTGCGCCCTGGTCTTCGTCTGGAAAATGTCAGGATTTGTGCGGCCGGAAGGTTTTTGGGGGCGGGATTTCACGGCCTGGGAACGGTTGATGACAGAAGGGCGTGTTCTGTTTTACTACTTGCGGCTGTTCTTTTTTCCTTCGCTGTCCGAACTGGCCCTCTATCATGATGATTTCGTGATTTCCAGAAGCCTGTTGCACCCCACGAGCACGGCAGTGGCCGCGTTTGCGCTGGTTTTTCTGACGTGCCTCGCTTTTTCGCTGGCCCGAAAAATCCCGATTCTGTTCTTTGCCTGGGTCTGGTTTTTGATTGCGCACGCCCTGGAATCGACGGTTGTCAGCCTGGAGCTTGTGCACGAACACCGGAATTATTTTGCGACGGCTGGATTTGCAATGCTGCTGTCCTGGTTTGTTTTCAGGCTGCCGCCGCAATGGCGTCGTCATGGTGTGGCGGCATTTTCAGGCGTGCTCCTGCTGTGCGCTTTCATTACCTGGCAGCGCGCGAGCCTTTGGTCGAACGAGGAAGCACGCGCCCGCTTCGAGGCCGTCTCACACCCCGATTCGCCCCGCGCGCAGTTTCAGTTGGCCCAGGTGTACAGAACCTTGTGGCAGCAGACGAACGACGCGACGTATCTGGAAAAGGCCAGAACTGCCCTGGCTCAGGCAAGGCAGGACGATGGCCGCCATGAAATGGGGCATGGCGGCTGGTTTGGCGCTGTTTTTCTGGCGTTTCAGGCAAACGAGGCGCCTGAGGCCAACCTGCTTTCGGAACTCAAGGCGCGCTTGCGGGAAAAACCCGTCTACAACAGCAACAGCGCGTTTTTGCGGGATCTGGTCGACTGCCAGATTCGGAAAGCATGTCATCTGGGCGATGGGGAATTGCTGGAATTGCTGGACGCGGCGCTGGAAAATCCGCGTGCCTCCAGCATGCAGCGCTCCGTGTTGCGCCAGTTGATCGCGCGTCATGCCCTGTCCGAAGGGAGGGCGGAAGCAGCGGAAGAACATCTGAGACGCGCCCTGCGGGAAGCCGGGAATGTGGAGGGCTATATTTCCCTGGCAAGGACGCTGGCCGCCCGTGGTAGACTCCGCGAGGCGCTGGAGGCGCTGACGCAGGCGGAACGCCTGGATCGTAACGGCGTGTGGCGCGCGCGTATCCAGCAGGATCGCGCGCGTTTTGGTTCATGATCCCCCTTCCCCTGAAAACTGGAGCCTCTGCTGATGGATGATTTGCCTGTTGACCCGAAAAGCCTGAGCATCGTCCTTCCCGCCAAAAACGAGGCGGGGGGGATCGGGCAGACCCTGGCGCGTTTGCGCGCGCTTTTTCCTGCCGCCGATCTGGTTGTGGTCAATGACGGCTCCACGGATGAGACGGCGGCAATCGCCGAGGCCGCCGGGGCGCGGGTGATTCACCATCCCTATTCCAAGGGCAACGGCGCGGCGATCAAGAGCGGCGCGCGGGCGGCGCGGGGCGAGGTGATCGTCTTCATGGATGCCGATGGTCAGCACGATCCGGCGGATATTCCGGCGCTGCTGGAAAAACTCGCGGAAGGCTACGACATGGTGGTGGGCGCGCGGCAAAAAGGATCGCAGGCCAGCGTGGGACGCGGCTTTGCCAACGCGCTTTACAACCGCCTCGCCAGCTACATGACCGGGCACCGGGTGGCAGATCTGACTTCCGGTTTTCGCGCCGTGCGGGCGGAAAAATTCCGGGAATTTCTCTACCTGCTGCCGAATGGTTTTTCCTATCCTTCCACCTCGACGATGGCGTTTTTCCGTTCCGGCTACCCGGTTGCCTATGTGCCGATTCACGCGGCGAAACGCATTGGCGACAGCCATATCCGCCTGCTGCGGGATGGCGCTCGTTTCTTCATCATCATTTTCAAGATCGGCACGCTCTTTTCCCCGCTCAAGATTTTCGCGCCGGTTTCCGTCCTGATGTTTTTGCTGGCCTCGCTCTGGTATGGCTACACCCTGTGGCATGAAGGACGTTTCACCAACATGAGTGCATTGCTGTATACGGGATCGGTGATGGTGTTTCTGATGGGGCTGATCTCCGAACAGATTACCGCGCTGATGTACAGGGATTCTGGCGAAGCCGGGAAAAAATGAACAAGGTTCTGCTCATTACCCGCAATTTTCCGCCGCTCTGGGGCGGAATGGAGGGACTGAATCTACACATGGCGGAAGCACTGGCGCGCGCGTTTGCGCTGCGTCTTGTCGCGCCGGAAGGCGCGGAACAATTTTTATCCACCTGCCCTGTGCGCTGTGTGCCCTTGAAACCCCTGTCGCGTTTTCTGCTGGCCGCGGGCTGGCAAAGTGTGCGGGAAGCCTGGCGCTGGAAACCGGATGTCGTGCTGGCGGGCAGTGGCCTGACCGCGCCGCTGGCCTGGTTTGCCGCGCGTCTTTGTGGCGCAAAAGCGGTGGTTTATGCGCATGGTCTGGATCTGACAGCGCCGCATCCCGTCTATCGCGCCCTGTGGCTGCCGCTGATGAAACGGCTGGATGGCCTGATTGCCAACAGCCGCGCGACACAGGCATTGGCGGAAAAAATCGGGGTTGCGCCAGAAAAAATCACGATCGTGCATCCCGGCGTCGCCTTGCCGGAACAGGCGGATGCTGCCGCCCGTGCCCGCTTCCGGGCGCAGCATGGCCTGGGCGATGTGCCGCTGTTGCTTTCCGTGGGACGCTTGACCGAACGCAAGGGCTTGCGTGAATTCGTGGCAGAGGTACTGCCCCTGATCGTGGCGCAGCAGCCGAATGTATCCCTGGTGGTCGTGGGAGATGCGCCCTCGGATTCCCTGTACGCGAAAAGCCAATCGGTGGAAAGCATCGTGGCGGCTGCGCGCGGTGCGGGGGTCGAAAAACATCTGCGCTTTCTCGGCAAGCGTTTTGGCGCGGAACTTGCGGATGCCTACGCTGGCGCAGACCTGCACGTTTTTCCCGTGCGCCGGATCGCCAACGATCCGGAAGGGTTCGGCATGGTTGCGGTGGAAGCGGCAGCGCATGGTGTGCCGACGGTGGCCTGCGCGACGGGCGGCGTGGTGGATGCGGTGCGCGATGGCGTGAGCGGCGCGCTGGTCGCGCCGGGAGACGCGGCCGCCTTTGCCGGCGCAGTCTGCGCCCTGCTGCGCCAACCCCTGCCGGATGCGCCGGTGCGTGCCTTTGCCGCAGGCTTTGAGTGGCATCATTTTGGCGCGCAGGTGATCGCGTTTTTGCGTCATCTTGCGGAAAAGGAAAAGGCGGCGGTTCAATGAAACCTGTCCAGGGCAATCGCATGAATGCCGTTGTTGCAGCTTGCAAAAAGCAAACCTTTCCGTCCTTTCCCCCAGTCGGGCTTACTGCCCGTCGACCGGGGGTTTTCGCGCGTGGACAGAAATTTTTCATCCACTCCGCTGAAACGACACAACCTGTCGGATCCGTCGGTTACCTTGAGCGCAACCCCGCGCCAATTCCCCTCGCTTTGTCATTGCGAAGCCAAAACCTGCTGTGTCAATCCGGGCGTTCCGCTTCAAACCCGACCACATTGCGCGCCTTCCTGCTGAA
>JAISWQ010000019.1 GCA_031271025.1 Zoogloeaceae bacterium
AGGGACGAAATCCGCCATTGGTACAACGGCTACAACTGGGGCGGTGAAGCGGTCTATAATCCATTTGATTTATTGCTGCTCTTCCAGAAGCGCGTATTCCGCCCCTTCTGGTTCGAGACCGGCACGCCGACTTTCTTGGTCGATATGCTCACCGAGCGCAAGGTCTATCTGCCCGCGCTCCTGAAGATGGAAACTTCCTCCGAACTCATTTCCGCCTTTGAAGTGGGGGCGATCTCCACCGAGGCCCTGATGTTTCAGTCCGGCTACCTGACCATTGCCCGCGAGGAAAACATCGCGGGCGACCTCCTGTTTACACTGGGTTTTCCGAACCGCGAGGTGCGTAGCGCCTTGAATGCCACTTTGCTGGGGGCGTGGATCGGCAACGCCCAGCAAGGCGTGACGCATCGCGTCGCCCTTTTCCGCGCCTTGCAGAAGAATGATTTTGCAAAAATCCGGGAAATCTTCTTCTCCCTCTATGCCAGCATTCCCAACGACTGGTTTCGCAGGAACAATATCGACCAGTTCGAAGGTTATTACGCCAGCGTGTTTTATGCGTCATTCGCCGCGCTGGGGTTGGACATCATTCCCGAAGATGTGAACAATCAGGGAAGGCTGGACATGGCGGTGAAATTCAACGGGCAGGTTTATCTCTTTGAATTCAAGGTAGTGGAGGATGAAGCCGAAGACCGGGCACTGGCGCAGATCAAGGAGAAGCAATACGCCGATAAATATCGCGCACTCGATCAACCCATTCACCTGATCGGGGTAGAGTTCAGCAAAAAGGCGCGCAATCTGGCGGGGTTCGCGGTGGAGAGTTCGGGCGATTGAGTCTGAAAGCGGACACGCATGCCGGGCCGGGTTGCCTTTGGAAACTGAATACACACGGCGAGTTGTACACGTTCAAGGTCATTCCAAAGCGCAGGATTGTCGAGCGCGGTTTCGCCTAGCGGGGAAAAACAGAAGGTCGGGCGGTTTCAAGTTTTCAATTCATACATTCAGCATCCATGACACTGGCGCTCGAAAGACCGTAAACATGTTTCAGGGGCCAGAAGGACTGATGTCGAATTCGGCCTTTTCAGGCTGAATTTCTCCTGTCTTGCGATGGGCAAGAATGAGAGCATCGGATGGTCGTACCCTTCTCCCTCCCAATCAGGGCGCGAGAGTTCCGGCCATGGGTCGGCGGCGCAGCCGTTACCTGCCTTTCATTTCCGCGCCTCGTGCGCCCCGCAACCCGGGACCACATGCCCGCTTGCGGGAGGTGTTCCCGTTTTTTATTGGAGACACCATGATGTCGAGCCAGATCATGAACATCGGACAATGCGTAACGCATAAAGCGCGACCCGGGCGGGTCATTTCGATTACAACAAGCGTTTCCCCGCAAGATGCCCGCCCATCGCAAGTGACTGCGCAAACAATTGGTGCGCCATCCGTTGGCGTGCGCAAGTTCGTGCCCCAAGGCGAGTTGAAACTGAGATGAAGCTTTTTGCTTTCACCACGAAACCACACCCCGAAGAACGGGACGTTCTCCTCGTCGACCATATCGAGGAGATTTTCGACCGTAAAAACCGCCCCCGGTGGGCACACGGTTTCATCGACGCAGAAAGCTTCGAGGCCGCCTGGCGTAAGATGGAACTCCATCCAAACTATAAACCCTGGGAACTGTAATTCATCTGTAGTTCCCGCGTAGAATCAAAAGCGCTTCTCAAAAGCACTCGCCGACGCTCGTCGGAGAGTGCTTTTCGACCGTGCCGCTTTGGGGGATTGCCGATTCCGCTGATTGCAGGAGCGATTTGCCGTCATTCCCGGAGATAATGAACAGGCGCTTATGAGTTCGTTCAGGAGATAGGGCATGGGCGCACACTTTCTGTGATCCTGAATGCCGAACTGGAGCAGACGCTGGATGCGCGCAGCGCACGCGAGTCCCGAGCCGCGCCGAACTCGTGCGGCAAGCGTTGGAGCAATACCTGAACCCGGCACCTGCCGCGACCGGCTCTGTTCTGGAACGGACGGGGAACCTTGTCGGCTGTTGAAAAGCCGTCGCCCTTGAAAAGGGAGGGCCGAATGCGACGCTTGTTCGCATGGATACCACGACATCCCCCGTAACATGCCCCCTTTATCACGGCACCCGCGCTGTATCGGCTCGCGCCATTCTGCGCGAGGGCTTTCGGCGTTCCCGTTCGCGCAACCATACCGGCACCGGCATTTGTTTGAGCGAATCGATCTCGGTCGCCTACGAGTACGGAATGTACGAGACGGGGGGCTGTGTGCTGGAAGCAAGGCTATCGCCAACCGCTCGCTGGACGGATCGGTTTGATGCCGAGGGGAACAGCAAGGATGCCTGGGATGACTTTTTCATCCGCTCGGGGCTGGATGCCCTCCGCGCCTTCGATGGCAACGTGTGGGTAATCTGGAACCCCGGCGTGCTGGTGTCACTGCGCCGGCTCGGCCATCGTGAAGCCATCCAGCGGTTATGCAACGAATTCGATGAGGACGGGCCGGAGTGTGCCTACAACGCGCTCGTCTCCGACTACGCCGACATCTGGTGGAAGCGGGAAACCAGCAACGAGTGCTTTACCCGTTTTCCCGATTACCGCCAGCAACTCATGGCGCGCCTGCAACGATTCGCGGGCCGCGCTCACTCGACGAAGGTATGACTAGAAGGTACCCGCCCATGTGCGGAAAACATCCGGCGCTTGGTGCATGCCCTTGAAGATACCCCGCCGCACAAGATCATGAAGGCATCCCATAGGACAAGCCGCCTGAGTGATCATGATCATTTTGGTCTCGAACATTTCTATGTTTGGTCGACTTGAGGCGCAGCAGGTTTTTATATGTACGTTACAATCCGTCGGGTATTTTCCGGAGACCTGCATGGCCCTGACCACCTTCCGCGACATCCTGGGCGATTTTCGCGCCGCATACGACAACAACCGCGATCTGGGCACGCGCTTCGAGAAGCTCATCGCCGACTACCTTTCCACCGACCCGGAATATACCATGATGTTTCCTCCAGAGAACATCTGGCTGTGGGGAGAATGGTCGCCGCGCACCACGGGCGACATCGGCATTGATCTCGTGGCGCACGACGCCACCAGTGGCGAGTATTGGGCAATCCAGTGCAAGTTCTACCGGGAAGATACTTTTCTGGACGACATCGCCAGCTTTCTGGCGGCCTCTGGTAAACAATACGTTGGACGGGATGGAACGATCACCTTTGCCCGCCGTGTCATTTTCTCCACCACGGAAAAGTGGTCGTCCAATGCGGAACGGCTGATTGAAAACCAGACCATTCCCGTCACGAAGATCACCCTGCAACACCTGGAAGACAGCCCTGTCGACTGGTCGAAATTCCGCCGCGGACAGGCACTGGTACTCAAACCCAAATACGACCCCAGGGAGCACCAGCAGAAAGCCATCGACGCGGCGCTCGACGGGTTCAGAGAGGCAGACCGGGGCAAGCTCATCATGGCCTGCGGCACGGGCAAGACCTTTACCGCCCTGCGGCTGGCCGAAGAGATGGGCGTCCGTTCCATCCTGTTTCTCGCGCCATCCATTTCACTGGTTTCGCAGACCCTGCGCGAGTGGACGGCGCAAGCCCGTGAGCCGCTCCACGCCATCGTGGTCTGCTCAGACCAGAAGGCTGACAAGGACGATGATGACATACGGATTACTGACGTACCCTATCCCGTCACGACCGATGCGCGCCGGATTGCCGACAACGCGCGGGCCATCATGGAGATGGCGGGGCATACCCGGCTGGTGGTTTTTTCCACCTATCAGTCCATCTCGGCGGTGGGGGCGGCGCAGCAAAGTGGCCTGACGGAATTCGATCTGATTATCTGCGACGAGGCGCACCGTACCACGGGCATCACCCTGTTCGAAGACAAAAAGACTTCCGAGTTCAACAAGGTGCACCACAATGCGTACGTGCGCGCTCGCAAGCGCCTTTACATGACCGCCACGCCGCGCATATTCACGGAAGCCACAAAAACGAGGGCCAAAGAACGGCAGGCTGTCGTCTACGCGATGGATGACGAGGCGCTCTATGGCAAGGAATTTCATCGCCTGAGTTTCGGTGAGGCTGTGGCGCTGGGACAGCTCTCTGATTACAAAGTACTGATCGTCGCGGTACGCGAAGAAGAAATGGCGAAGCTCGCCAACCAATATAACGACAAGATTGTCCGGACGGAAGAAAAGACAATAGATATTGATTTCGCCAAAAAGATCATCGGAAGCTGGAAGGGACTTTCCAAGTTGGGGTTGGTGGTGGTCGACGAGGCTGGGGAACAGGAAGCGCTGACGGAAGACACCGCCCCCATGCGCCGCGCCGTGGCCTTCTGCCGTTCCATCCGGGCATCCCGCGGAACGTGCGACACCTTTACCGATCTGGTGAGCTTCTATCTGAAAGAGCAGGGCGTAGAGGCCGGGAAAAGTGGCATGGTCGAATGTAAACTCCAGCACGTCGACGGCGGCATGAACGCGCTGGTGCGCCACAACCGGCTTGAATGGCTCAAGGGCAAGAAGGGCGGCGAGATAGCGGAAGGCCAATGCCGCATCCTCACCAACGCGCGGTGCCTATCCGAAGGCGTGGACGTACCAGCGCTGGACGCCGTGATTTTTTTCGACACGCGCGAATCCATCGTGGACGTAGTGCAATCCGTCGGGCGCGTGATGCGCAAGGCCGAAGGCAAGCAGTACGGCTACATCATCTTGCCTGTCTGCATTCCCGACGAAAGGCTTTCACAGTTTGACAGCTATATCGATAGCAACGAGCAGTTCAAAGGCGTCTGGAAGGTCATCAAGGCTCTGCGCGCGCACGACGAGCGGCTGGTCGACGAGAGCGAGTTCCGGCGGCGCGTCAAAGTGACTGGCGAAAACGGAAAGGACGCAAAGAGCGGCAAGGACGGTGGCGAAGAGGGCGGCGGGCAAATCGACATCGGTCTGGATTTTTCCAGCCTTCCTCTGGCGGACATGAACGAAGCTGTCTATGCCGCCATTCCCAAAAAACTGGGCGACCGCGAGTACTGGGCACAATGGGCAAAAGACATCGCCGGAATCGCTGGAAAGCTCATCGTCCGCATTGAAGACCTGCTGCGGGAAAACGTGGCAATGGCGACGGAATTCGACGTTTTCGTGAAGGGGCTGCGAGACAGCCTGAATCCATCGGTTTCCTATGGCGAAGCCGTCGAGATGCTCGCACAGCACATCTTGACCCTGCCAGTGTTTCAGGCGCTGTTTGTTGATGCCGGTTTTCCGAAAAGCAACGCCGTAGGCCGGGCACTGCAACGCATCACCCGGAAGCTGGACGCGGCGGCGCTCGATTCCGAGACCGAAGGCTTACAGAAATTCTATGACAGTGTGCGCGAGCGCATCGGGCTGGCCAAAAGCGACAAATCCCGGCAGGAAATCATCCGAAACCTTTACGACACCTTCTTTCAGAATGCCTTTCCGCGCATGGCGGAGCGCCTGGGCATCGTCTATACCCCCGTGGAAGTGGTGGATTTCATCCTGCACTCCGCGCAACACGCGCTGAGAGTGCATTTCGGCGCGCGCCTCTCTGACGAGGGCGTTCACATCCTCGACCCCTTTGCCGGAACCGGCACCTTTCCGGTGCGGCTCATCCAGTCCGGCCTGATTCGCCCCAAGGCGCTGGCGCGCAAATACGGCGAGGAACTGCACGCCAATGAAATCGTGCTGCTGGCCTATTACATCGCCAGCATCAACATTGAAACCGCCTTCCATGCCGCGACCGGCGATTATCAGCCCTTCGAGGGCATGGTGCTAACCGACACCTTCCAGATCACGGAAGCGGGCGATCTGGTCGACAGAGTCGTCCTCCCCGAAAACAATGCCAAGATCGAACGTCAGAAAGCCGCCCCCATCCGGGTAATCGTCGGCAATCCGCCGTATTCGGTCGGGCAGGAGAGTGCCAATGACAATAATCAGAATCTTGGCTATCCCACGCTGGATGCCAGCATTCGCAGAACTTACGCGCTGCATTCTTCCGCCATCAACAAGAACAGTCTCTATGATTCCTACATCCGCGCTATCCGCTGGGCAACTGACCGCATTGACGAACGCGGCGTCATCGCCTTTGTGACGAACGGCGCATTTATCGACAGTAACACGGCGGACGGCCTGCGCAAATGCCTGACGCGGGAATTCAGCCATCTGTACGTGTTCAATCTGCGGGGGAATCAACGCACCGCTGGCGAAGAATCCCGGCGTGAGGGAGGCAAGATTTTTGGTTCCGGCTCCCGCACACCTGTTGCTGTCACGGTCATGGTCAAAGACCCGGCACACCAGGGCGAATGCGAGCTTCGCTATCACGACATCGGCGATTACCTTTCCCAGAAGGAGAAGCTGGAAAAAATCGCAGCTTTTGGCAGCATCGGCGGCATGGACTGGCAGCGCATTACGCCAAACGAGGCGGGCGACTGGATCAACCAGCGTGATCCGGCGTTTGAGGAATTCATCGCTATCGGCGACAGGGAAAATTCGCAGGCAATCTTCTCTGTCTACTCGAATGGCCTGAAAACGCAGCGCGACGCTTGGGCGTACAACATGAGCCGGGACGTGCTGGCCGAAAACATGCGGCGCATGATCGACACCTATAACGAAGAACGTGAGGAATATGCCGTACGTTGTGAGGGCCTGAAGAAAGACCAGTGGCCGGACGTGGAAAGCGTGATTGATGCCAACCCGAGGCGGATCAGTTGGTCACACGCCCTCAAGGCCGATGCGGGGAAAAACAAGGCACATGCGTTTGAAGAAGCCTCCTTGGCGCCTGCCCTGTATCGGCCTTTCAACAAACAATGGTTGTATTTCAACCGACATTTCAATGAAAGGGGCTACCAGATTCCCAAACTGTTTCCGACGCCTGGACACCAAAACATTGTAATTACCGTCAACGCCAAGTATTCCGGAAACGGCAACATTGCGCTGACGGGTTCCAGCCTTCCTGATTTACATGTCAACGGTGACGCGCAATGCTTCCCCCTTTACTGGTACGAAAAGCCCGACGATCCGCCTCCCGCGCGGACAGACCGGCAAAGCGGGCTTTTCAGTGATGCCGAGGACGGCGCGGCAGAAACCGGGCCGGATGATGGCTACATCCGCCACGAGACCATTACAGACTGGGCGCTGAATGCCTTCCGCAGTCAGTACGACGACGAAACCCTTCAGAAGGAAGACATCTTCTGGTACGTCTACGGCATTCTGCATTCCTCGGAATACAAGGCCCGTTTCGCCGCCGATCTCAAAAAGATGCTGCCCCGCATCCCCTTCGCCCGCGATTTTTGGGTGTTCTCCCACACGGGCCGCGCTCTGGGCGAGCTTCATCTGGACTATGAAACTGTGCCCCCCTGGCCAAGCATCCGCGAGGAAACACACAACGAACTCCCCTTGGATGAGGCTGCTTTTTACCACGTCACGAAGATGGCGTTCTCAAAGAATCGGGGCGCGGACGGCAAATCCGTCCCGGACAAGAGCCGCATTCGCTACAACGGCAATCTCACCCTGAGCGGCATCCCGCTGAAAGCGTATGAGTACGTGGTGAACGGCAAATCCGCCATCGAGTGGTTGATGGATCGCTACCAGATCACCACCGACAAGGCGAGTGGCATCACGAACGACCCCAACGCCTGGTCAGACAATCCGCGCTACATTGTTGATCTCGTCAAACGGCTTGTTACGGTCAGCGTGGAGAGCGTAAAGCTGATAGCCGCGCTCCCGGCGCTAGAGGAAATTGAGACGGGAACAACGGTTGTTCGCGTCATGCCGTCAGGTCGTTCAGGACAGTAATGCACAGTCACAGTATCCGGCGCGCGCGCCGCACAGAACTCAAACGCAGTTGCCTCCCGATGATGCCCGAAAACAACAACGGACTGGCAACCAAACCCCTGCCGTTTCGTGTTTGCCAAGGAAGCATATGGCCAAACACTTGGCGCGGATTACGCTGGATGGACAAAGCAGCTACGTGAGCACGGCGCTCCCGGCTTGTACGTATCCTTGAAAACAAGCCGTCCTGCGAGATCATGAAGGCATCCCAAAAGGAGAACCTCATGACCGCACCCGCCAATCCCACCGTGCCGCTGCACCGGATCGTGCAAGGCAAGAACCCCCGAACCCACTTCGATCCGATTGACATGGCCGGACTGGAAACCGGCCTGCGCGCCGCTGGCCGGGTCATCCAGCCCATCATCGTCCGTCCCATCCCCAACGGCCTTTTTGAGATCGTCGCGGGCGAGCGTCGCTGGCGCGCCGCGAAAACTGTCTTTGGCGGCGATTACGAGATGCCCGTGGTGATCGAAGCCCTGAACGATGAAGAAGCCGAAGCCATCGCCGTCATCGAAAACCATCATCGCGCCCCCATGTCCCATGCCGAGGAAGCTCGGGCAGCCAAGCGCATATTGATGCGCCACAAGGGCGACAAGGAGGAAGCCGCAGCGGCGCTCGGCTGGAAGCCCGCCTTGCTGGAGCGCCGACTGGCGCTGCTGACTTGTACGCCTGCCGTGCTGGAAGCGCTGAGCCGCCGCGAAATTCAACTCGGTCATGCCGAATTGCTGGCAGGAGTGCCCCCCGGCAAACAGGACTCTGTATTGACTAGCGTGATCGCCCGCAAGGTGCCGGTGGGCGTGCTCAAGGAGCAACTCGGACGCTTTGCCCGCCGTCTGGCCGGCGCTATTTTCGATACGGCGCAATGCTCGGCCTGCCAACACAATTCGGCCAGGCAGTCCGGCCTGTTCGACGAAAGCCTGGGCGAAGGGTATTGCCAACACCCCACGCACTACGACGAATTGACGGCACAGGTTATCGAAGCGAAGGCGCAAGGTTTGCGCGAGCAGTATCCCGTAGTGCGCATCATCAAGGCCTCCGATGGTTT
>JAISWQ010000163.1 GCA_031271025.1 Zoogloeaceae bacterium
CGCTGCTTGCAAAAGCCGTAACACCGCGTTTTGAGCGTGCTAGAATCCTGCCTTTGCTTTTCGACGCTTCCCCCACAGAAATAATGATCTCCGGTCTTCTCAAAAGGATTTTCGGCAGCCGCAATGACCGGCTGATCCGCCAATACGCGCAAACCGTGAAGCGCATCAACGCGCTGGAACCTGAAATCGCAGCCCTCTCCGACGACGAACTGCGCGGCAAAACCGAACATTTCAAACAACGCTACAGCAACGGCGAAACCCTGGATCAACTGCTGCCGGAAACCTTCGCCGTCGTGCGCGAAGCCAGCAAGCGCACGCTGGGAATGCGTCACTTTGACGTGCAACTCATTGGCGGCATGGTGCTGCATTACGGCAAAATCGCGGAAATGCGCACCGGCGAAGGCAAAACCCTGGTCTCCACCCTGCCCGCTTATCTCAACGCCATTTCCGGAAAGGGCGTGCACATCGTCACGGTCAATGATTACCTCGCCCGCCGCGACGCCGAATGGATGGGACGCCTGCACCGCTTTCTCGGTCTTTCCATCGGGATCAATCTCTCGCAGATGCCGAACCCGGAAAAACAGGCCGCCTATGCCGCCGACATCACCTACGGCACCAACAACGAATTCGGCTTCGACTACCTGCGCGACAACATGTTCTACAGCCCCAATGAGCGGCTGCAACGCGGACTCAATTACGCTATCGTCGACGAGGTGGATTCCATCCTGATCGACGAGGCGCGTACCCCACTCATCATCTCCGGCCAGGCCGATGATCGCACCGACCTCTATGTCCGCATGGACAAGGTTGTCCCCCTCATGCGCCGCGCCGAAAAGGAAGAAGCGCCCGGCGACTACTGGGTCGATGAAAAGGGTCATCAGGTACACATGACCGAGGAAGGTCACGAACACGCCGAAGAAATCCTCGTCAATCTGGGTCTGCTTTCCGATGGGCGCAGCCTCTATGATGCGGGCAACATCACCCTGATGCACCATCTGAACGCCGCGCTGCGCGCCCACTCGCTCTTCCACAAGGATCAGCATTACGTCGTGCAGGATGGTGAAATTGTCATCGTCGATGAATTCACCGGCCGTCTGATGACCGGGCGGCGCTGGTCGGATGGCCTGCACCAGGCGGTGGAAGCCAAGGAAGGCGTGCCCATCCAGAACGAAAACCAGACGCTTGCCTCCATCACGTTCCAGAATTATTTCCGCATGTACGGCAAACTGGCGGGCATGACCGGTACCGCGGATACCGAAGCCTACGAATTCCACCAGATCTACAGCCTCGAAACCGTGGTCATCCCCACCCACCGTCCGATGATACGCAAGGATTACAACGATCTGGTCTTCAAGACTGCCGCCGAAAAGCACAAAGCCATTATCGAGGATGTCAAGGAATGCCACGGACGCGGCCAGCCCGTGCTGCTGGGGACGACTTCCATCGAGGCTTCCGAACTGCTCTCGCGCCTGCTCGACCGGGAAAAACTGCCGCACCAGGTGTTGAATGCCAAGCAGCACGCGCGCGAAGCCGAAATCGTCGCCCAGGCTGGCCGCCCCGGCGTCATCACCATCGCCACCAACATGGCGGGGCGCGGCACCGACATCGTCCTGGGCGGCAACATCGAAAAGCAGATCGACGCCGTGCGCGAGGATGAACGCCTGTCCGACGCGGAAAAAGAAAGGCACATCGAAAACCTGAAATCCGAATGGCAGGCGCTGCACGAGCAGGTGCTGGCGGCGGGCGGGCTTTATATCGTCGCTTCCGAGCGGCATGAGTCGCGCCGCATCGACAACCAGTTGCGCGGTCGCGCCGGACGCCAGGGCGATCCCGGCGCTTCCCGCTTCTACCTTTCGCTGGACGATTCGCTCCTGCGCATCTTCGCGGGCGAGCGTCTGCGCTCCATCATGGACAAGCTGAAAATGCCGGAAGGCGAAGCCATCGAGCACCCGCTCGTCACCCGCTCACTGGAATCGGCGCAGCGCAAGGTGGAGGGACGCAACTTCGACATTCGCAAACAGCTTCTCGAATACGATGATGTCGCCAATGACCAGCGCAAGGTGATCTACGCGCAGCGCAACGAATTGCTGGAAACCGAAGACATTACGGAAACCGTCACCGCCATGCGGCACGGGGTGCTGGAAGACTGCTTCCGGGAATACATCCCGGCAGAATCGGTGGAAGAACAATGGGATTTGCCGGGACTGGAACGCGCGCTTGCCAATGATTTCCTGCTCACCGCGCCGGTTGCGCAATGGGTTGCCGGGGATTCCGCCCTGACTGATCGGGATTTGCTGGAGCGCCTGCTTCAGCTTGCCGATACGGCCTACGCCGAAAAGGTGGCGCAGGTCGACACGGAAGCCTTCCGCCAGTTCGAGCGCAACATCATGCTGCAAAGTCTGGATATGCACTGGCGCGAACATCTGGCGGCGCTTGATCACCTGCGCCAGGGCATCCATCTGCGTGGCTACGCGCAAAAGAATCCCAAACAGGAATACAAGCGCGAAGCCTTTGAACTTTTTGAGGGCCTGCTGAATGTCATCCGCCGCGAAGTGACCCGCCTGCTCGTTACCGTACAGATTCGCTCACGCGACGACGTGGAAGAAACCGCGCCGCAAACCAGCGTGGAAAACGTGCAATACCACCACGCCGATTACGACGAGGCGTTGGGCGGCGCGGCAGAAGCCGGACACAAGGCAATGCCCGTGCACGCCGCGCCCAAGGTGGGGCGTAATGATCCCTGTCCCTGCGGCAGTGGCAAAAAATACAAGCATTGCCACGGCCAGTTGTCCTGATTGCGCGCCCTGCCCTGTCGTTGTCCCCCTCCATTTTCAGGAATCCTGTCATGTCCGCCCACTCCGATAGCCGCCGCCTGACCCATTTCGATCTCCAGGCCCTGCGCCAAAAGGGGGAAAAGATCGCCATACTGACCTGCTACGACGCCAGTTTTGCCCAGATGCTGGACGAAGCGGGCGTGGATGTCCTGCTGGTCGGGGATTCTCTGGGCAATGTCGTGCAAGGCCAGGAATCCACGCTTCCGGTTATGCTGAAACACATGATCTACCACACAGAAGCCGTTGTACGCGGTTCCCGGCGTGCGCTGGTAGTGGCGGATTTTTCTTTCGGCAGCTCGCAAATCAGCCCGGAAGACACCTTCCGCAATGCCGTCCGCCTGATGGCCGCTGGCGCGCAGATGGTCAAGCTGGAAGGCGGCGCGGAAATGGCGGCAACCGTCGCCTTTCTTACCCTGCGCGGTATCCCGGTCTGCGCCCATATCGGCCTGACGCCGCAATCCGTACACCAGCTGGGCGGTTTTCGCGTGCAGGGGCGTTCGGATGCCGCGGCGCAAAAACTGCTGGCCGACGCCAGGGCACTGGAAGCCGCGGGCGCCAGCCTGATCGTGCTGGAAGCCATCCCCGCCACGCTGGCGGCAGAGGTCACCCGCGCCCTCGTGATTCCGACCATCGGCATCGGCGCGGGCGCGGAAACTTCCGGCCAGGTGCTGGTTGTCTACGACATGCTCAACATCGGCGCTCGTGCGCGTAAAAAGCCCCGTTTCGTCAGGGATTTCATGGCGGGCGCCGCCAGCCTGCAAGAGGCTGTCGCCGCCTATGTCAGCGCAGTGAAGGACGGCAGCTTTCCCGCCGCCGAACATACTTACTGATCGTTTTCCCACAATGCAACTTCAGCACAGCATCACCGCCTTGCGGCAAACGCTCACCGGACGCGGGCGTGTCGCTTTTGTCCCGACCATGGGCAATCTGCATGACGGCCATCTGACCCTGATGCGCACTGCGCGGCAACTGGCCGACACCGTCGTTGCCAGCATTTTCGTCAATCGCCTGCAATTTGGCCCCGGCGAGGATTTCGAACGCTATCCCCGCACCCTGGAAGCCGACCGGGAAAAACTGCACGCGGCGGGCGTGGACGTACTCTTCGCGCCCACGGAAAAAGACCTTTACCCTGAAACGCAGGACTTTTTCGTGGAACCTTCCTGCCTGCAAAATCTGCTGGAAGGCGAACACCGCCCTGGTCATTTCCGGGGAGTGGCCACCGTGGTACTGAAACTTTTCAACTGTGTGCAGCCGCAGCTCGCCCTGTTCGGCAAAAAGGATTACCAGCAACTGATGCTGATTCGCGCCATGACCCGGCAACTGAATCTGCCCATTGAAATCATCGGCGTCGATACTGTGCGCGCGGCGGACGGTCTGGCGCTTTCTTCCCGCAATGGCTACCTTTCCCCGACTGAACGCGCCGAAGCGCCACAGCTTGCGCAAACCCTGCAAACCCTGAAACAGCGCCTGCGCGCAGAAGGCTTTACCCAACGCGCGGCACTGGAACAGGAAGCAAGCGCGACGCTCGATGCGCGCGGCTGGCAAACCGATTACATCACCGTGCGCCGTCAGAGCGATCTCCAGCCGCCCGAAGCCGACACGGAAGCCCTGGTCATTCTCGCCGCCGCGCGGCTCGGAAGCACGCGCCTGATCGACAATCTCGAAGTGTGAAGCATGTCGCTTGCCGCATTTACACGCACGCAAAACTTTCGCGTTTCTTTGTGAGAAGCCCTGAAATTCTGTTTGACAGGAACGGTCAAGCGGCTAAAATGCGCATCCCCAACGTTGCAATGGAGTCAACGCCATGCAGAGAACCTTGCTCAAGTCCAAGTTGCACCGGGTCACCACGACACATTCCGAACTGAACTACGAAGGCTCCTGCGCCATTGATGAAAATCTGCTGGAAGCCGCCGACATCAAAGAGTATGAACAGATTGACATCTGGAACATCAACAACGGCGAACGCTTCACCACCTACGCCATCCGCGCCGAGCGCGGGTCGGGCATCATCTCGGTCAATGGTTCCGCCGCCCGCCGCGCAACACCCGGCGACCTGCTCATCATCGCCAGCTTCGCCCGTTTTGAAGAAGCAGAAATCAGTCATCATCATCCCAGGCTGATCTATGCCGATGCGCAAAACCGCATCGCGCGCACCAGTCATCAGGTTCCCCTGCAAACCGCAGCCTGAATCCCCAAAGCCCCGGCAAAACAAACGTGCATTTCCCAGACCGGCGTCCCCGTGACGCCGGTTTTTTGCTTTTGCGCCGGAAAAACACAGCCCGGAAAAACGCGGACAAAAAAATGCGGTCATATCAGGGAATGACCGCATGAAATCCACACTTATCAGTAGTGGAGGAGACAAAACCCATGCCCGGAAGCAAAAGAAAAATCGTCTGACAACGACCTGTTCTGGACAAGAAGGAGCGCATTATGCCCAAATCCCCTCGCTAGCGCAAGGGTTTTTCTGCAACGCAACATTTCCCCGTCCCCCCCATGCAACATCCGGGAAAATGGCCGAGACAACAGGGAAGGAAGCAAGAATTTTCCACCGTCTCCCCCAACTTTCCGCAGATGCCGCACGCGGATTGTATGCGTGCGTGTGGCGCACCAGCGCCGGGATTACATTTCAGGGTTGAGGGATGTCTGTGGATTGGGAAACAGGGGGAGTGACGGAATCGAAGCGCCATTGATTCCATGCGCCGCGAACCAGATTGGGATATTCGGCACGTCCCAGACTGCCGTTGTAACGCCCCAGCGCACGAAACAAATCCCCTTTTTCGATGTCCAGATAGTGGCGCAGAATCGTGCAGCCATAGCGTAAATTGGTGCGCAGGTGAAAAAGGTTGTCGCTTGGCCGGCCTATCACCTTGACCCAGAAAGGCATCACCTGCATATACCCGCGCGCGCCTGCCGACGAGACCGCGTATTTGCGAAACCCCGATTCCACCTGAATCAGACCCAACACCAACTGCGGATCAAGACCGGCGCGCTTGGCTTCGTAATGAATGGTGCGCAGCAATTCCAGACGATAGTTCTGGTCGGGGATTCGCCGCGCCAGCCGGGGCGACATGGCGGAAAGCCATTCCACCGCCTCGGTGTAATTGCGAAAGGAACTGGCAGGCGGCTTGCGGTCGGCAACACTGCCGGACAAGGCCGCCCGTACGCTGACGGATAACGGTTCATACTGCTGATTACCCGCCAGTGCCAGGCTGGCAACGACAAAACAAACGACACCCAGAAGAAAACGCATGAGGCTCAATCCGGTTTTTCCGCAAGCAATGCCATGAGCGCCCCGGTCGGCAACAGGGTGGCTTCCGTATCCGTGCGTCCCTTGTATTCGAACCTGCCTTCCTTCAGACCACGTTCACTGACCACAACCCGGTGTGGAATGCCCAGCAATTCCATGTCGGCGAACATGGAACCTGGACGTTCGTCGCGGTCATCCAGCAGCACATCGATCCCGGCGGCCTGCAAATCCGCATGGAGCTTGTCGGCAGCCGCCTTTACCGTTGCGCTTTTGTAATAACCCATCGGTACAAGCGCTACCGCAAAAGGCGCAATGGCGGCAGGAAAAACAATCCCCTTGTCATCGTATCCCTGCTCGATCGCCGCGCCAACGATACGCGAAACGCCGATTCCATAGCACCCCATTTCCATGATCTGGCGCTTGCCCTGCTCGTCGAGATAGGCACAGTTCAGGGCTTCGGCATATTGCTTGCGCAACTGGAAGATGTGTCCCACTTCGATGCCACGGCAGATTTCCAGCCTGCCCTTGCCATCCGGCGAAGGGTCGCCGGCAATCACGTTACGCAGGTCGGCGATTTCCGGCTCTGGCAAATCACGTCCAAAATTGACGCCAGTGAGGTGAAAACCGGCCTCGTTCGCGCCGCAGACAAAATCTGCCAGCACGGCCGCGCCGCGATCGGCAATCAGGCGCACACGATCAGGATTTACGCCCACGGGACCAATGTAACCGGGTTTGCAACCCAACGCCGCTTCCACTTCCTCGTCGCTGGCAAAGCGAAACCCGGCCAGCCCCGCGATTTTTCCGGTCTTGATGACATTGAGTTCATGGTCGCCGCGCAAAAGCAGAAGCACCACTGTTTTTTCGCCCGTTTCTGCTTCCCGCACCACGGCGATGGTTTTCAGGATACGGGCTGGCGATACCCCCAAAAAGCCGGCAACCTCGGCGCAGGTCGTCTTGCCGGGCGTCGCCACTTTCACCTGCGCGGAAACGGGCGCGGGACGCGGCAGATCCGGGGCAATGGCCTCCGCCAGTTCAACGTTGGCGGCATAATCCGAATCCGGGCAATAGGCAATGTCGTCCTCGCCCGTTTCGGCAATCACATGAAACTCATGCGAGCCGTCACCGCCGATGGAGCCGGTATCCGCCGCCACCGCGCGAAAACGCAGCCCCAGGCGGGTAAAGATGCGGTGGTAGGCCTCGCGCATGTTGGCGTATTCGCGTTGCAGGTCGGCAAGGCTGGCATGGAAGGAATAGGCATCCTTCATCAGAAACTCGCGCCCGCGCATGACGCCAAAGCGGGGACGAATCTCGTCACGGAACTTCAACTGAATCTGGTAGAAATTGAGCGGCAACTGGCGATAGCTTTTCACGTCGCGGCGCACCATGTCGGTAATGACTTCTTCGTGCGTGGGGCCGATGACAAAATCGCGCGTGTGCCTGTCCTTGAATCTCAGAAGTTCCGGCCCGTATTTTTCCCAGCGCCCGGACTCCTGCCAGAGTTCGGCGGGCTGCACGGCAGGCATCAGGAGTTCCACTGCGCCAGCGCGATTCATTTCCTCGCGCACAATGGCTTCCACCTTGCGCAGAACACGCAACCCCATCGGCATCCAGGTGTAGATACCGGCCGCAACGCGCTTGATGAGTCCGGCGCGCAGCATCAGGCGCTGGCTGACCACTTCCGCGTCGGCGGGCGCTTCCTTGAGCGTGGCGAAGAAAAATCGGGAGGAACGCATGATCCTGAAATCCAGTCGGGAAAACAAAGTCGAGCATTCTACCGGGCGTAATTTTGCGTGGGAAGCGTCATTATGTAAGAATACGGTCAATTTACTCTTGGCAGGACATCAATATGCTCGACCGCGAAGGCTTTCGCCCGAACGTCGGTATCGTTCTATGCAACACGCACAACAAGGTTTTCTGGGGCAAACGGATTCGTGAACATTCCTGGCAGTTTCCGCAAGGCGGCATCAAGCGCGGTGAAACACTGGAAGCCGCCATGTACCGCGAGCTGCACGAAGAAATCGGTTTGCGCCCCGAACACGTCACGATTCTGGGGCGCACAAAGAACTGGTTGCGTTACGAAGTGCCGACACAATGGATCAAGCGCGAATGGCGCGGTTCCTATCGAGGACAAAAACAGGTCTGGTTCCTGTTGCGCCTTGTCGGGCGTGACAACGACATCTCCCTGCGCGCCTGTTCCCATCCGGAATTTGACGCCTGGCGCTGGCATGACTACTGGGTGCCGCTGGAAACCGTGATCGAATTCAAACGCGGCGTCTATCAGCAGGCGCTCAATGAACTCGCACAATATCTGAACGCGGATAGACCTCCAATCGCCAGAGACGCGGCGGCATGAAGACGAACCGCTCCCATTCATGGCGCGTGTTGCTCGCTGGCGCGGCGCTGTGTTCTTTTTCCGTCCAGGCCGGTTTTCTCGGCGGCCTCGTGGAAGAAGAGGATTACGACGAGGAAAAGCCGGAATGGAAGGAAAATGAAGTCACCCTGCCTCCGGCTCCGCAGAATGACAATCTCATCAGCCTCTACGTCAGCCCCACGGCGCAAAACCGCTTTTTCGTGGATTTGGCCAGTCTTTCCGTGGGTTCGGATGGTATCGTGCGCTACACCCTTGTCATCATCAGTCCTTCTGGCGTGCGCAACACAAGCTACGAAGGGATGCGCTGCCAGACCTCGGAATGGCGCATCTACGCCTCCGGCAGGCCGGATGGCGCCTGGAGCCAAACACGCGGCAAGCGCTGGTTTCCCGTGCGTGAGGAGCGCGCCAATCGCCACCACGCCGAACTCTACCGCGAATTTTTCTGTCCCGGCGGCATCCTGAACGACAAGCTGGAAGACATTCGCCGCGCCCTGAAAAAGGAAGGCAAGCCCTTCCGGACTGACGATGCGCCATGAATCGCACCCTGACCCCGCTGGATGCCTGCCTGCTCGAAATCGACAAGGTGTTGCGCGCCCTCTGGACAGAAGCACAGAGCACGCGCGCCACGCCCGGTGATGCCGAAACAGAAGCCGAACTCAGCGAAGCCGAACGGCGGCAGGTTATTGCCCTGATGCGGGTCAATCACGCGGGGGAAATCTGCGCGCAGGCGCTTTATCAGGGACAGGCGCTGACCGCGCGCGCGCCGCGCCTGCGTGCCTCACTCGCCGAAGCCGCGGAGGAAGAAACCGAGCATCTGGCCTGGACACAGCGCCGTATCTGCGAATTGGGGGGGCGCGTCAGTCTCCTCAATCCTTTCTGGTACGCTGGATCGCTGGTATTGGGTGCGCTTGCGGGCGCGGCGGGCGATCGATGGAATCTGGGGTTTCTTGCGGAAACCGAACGACAGGTGGCAAAACATCTCCAAACCCATCTGGACCATCTGCCCGCGCAGGACAAGCGTTCCCGTGCCATTCTGGAACAAATGAAAAGCGACGAAACCCGGCATGCGGAAACTGCCATCCGGCTGGGCGCGGCAATCCTGCCTGCGCCACTCAGGGGACTGATGCGGCTGGTGTCGAAGTGCCTGATCTGTACTGCCGCGCGACTCTGAAATATGTCTGTTTTTCCTGATGCAATACCGGCACAAACATGAAGACACCGTGTTCCGCTCTCCCAAATCGTCGTCTGAAACATCATCTCATAAATGAATAATCAAAAAATGCTTGAAAAGCTGGAATAGAATTATTAAAATCCATCTGCTTCCCCCCCCTTAAAGGAGTTTTTTCATGGTTGATATCGCATCCCTCTCTCTCGTTGAATTGCAGGAGCTGGAACAACAGATCCCGCGCGAGATTCGTCGCCGCAAAGCGGAAGAACGCCAAAAAGCAATCAAGGAACTGGAAAACTACGCAAAATCCAGAGGCTTTCAGTTAAGTGAACTGGTCGCCAGCGCTCCCGTGCGTACCCGTTCCTATAACAAGGCCGAACCCAAATACCGCGATCAGCAAAACCCCGAACGTACCTGGACAGGACGTGGGCGTAAGCCCAGGTGGGTGGAAAGCTGGCTTACCAACGGCGGCAGTTTGTCCGAACTGGAAATCTGATTTCCCTTCATGCGGATTCTCCTTTGTAACGACGATGGTTATCTTGCGCCGGGCATAGCCTGTCTGGCGCGATCGTTACAGGACCTGGGAGAAATCATCGTCGTCGCGCCGGAGCGGGATCGTTCCGGCGCCAGCAATTCCCTGACCCTGGATCGCCCCCTTTCCCTGCGTCGTGCTTCGAACGGGTTTTATTTCGTTAACGGCACCCCTACCGATTGCGTTCATCTGGCCGTAACCGGAATGCTGGACAATTTGCCTGACATGGTTATTTCCGGCATCAATCACGGCGCCAATATGGGAGATGACACCCTTTATTCCGGCACGGTTGCCGCTGCGACCGAAGGTTATTTGCTGGGTATTCCCGCATTGGCGGTTTCGCTGGCGGGCAAGGAAGCCTCGCATTTCACCACGGCTGGAAAAATTGCCCGACAACTGGTACAGCGTTTTATTGAACACCCATTTGGTGAACCTGTACTTTTGAATATCAATGTTCCGGATCTGCCTTTTGATACATTGAAGGGCTGGCAAACCACTCGGCTGGGGCGGCGGCACAAGGCCGAACCCGTCGTCAAGATTCAAAGTCCGCGTGCGGAAACCCTGTATTGGGTAGGCGCTGTCGGCGCGGCACAGGATGCAGGCGAAGGCACCGATTTTCATGCCATCGCCAATGACTGCGTTTCCATTACGCCCCTGCAAATCGATCTCACCCATACCGGGCAGCTTTCTCTCCTTTCCGGCTGGCTGGCATGACGCCTTCCGCGCAGGCTGGAATCGGCTTTACCTCGCTCCGTAGCCGTGCGCGCATGGTGGATGCCCTGCGCCAGAAGGGTATCCGCAACGAAGCCGTGCTCGCGGCCATTCAGGCGGTGCCCCGCCACCTCTTTGTCGACGAAGCACTGGCGCATCGCGTCTACGATTACAAAAATGTCTCCGCCAGCAATTATCAGGCGGCATTGCCGATTGGTTTCGGGCAAACCCTCTCACACCCCTACACCGTCGCCCGCATGATCGAAATTCTGCTGGACAGACGCGCGCAGTTGGGTAAAACGCTGGAAATCGGCGCGGGCAGTGGCTACCAGGCTGCCGTGCTCTCCCATCTGACCGAGGAGGAAGTCTGGGCCGTGGAACGCATTGCGCCCCTGCTCGCGCGTGCCCGGCAGACACTTGCCCGCATTCCCGAAGTCCGGGTGCGGCTGGAACTTGCCGACGGCACCCTGGGATGGCCAGCGGCGGCTCCTTTTCATAGTATCATCATGGCGGCTGCGGCGCGGCAGGCGCCTGCCGAACTCCTCTCCCAGCTTGCTCCGGGAGGACGACTGGTACTGCCCCTCTTGTCAACGGACGGCAAGGAACAGTATCTTCACCATATTGAGCGAACGCCACGTGGATTCACCGAAACGCGGCTGGAAAGTGTTCGCTTTGTCCCCTTATTATCCGGTATCGCATCATGACGCTTTCCCGTTTTTCCCGGCCTTTTCATCGCGCCGCCATCGCCGCAGCCCTGCTGCTCATCCTCTCCGCCTGCGCGAGCACGACCCCCGCGCCCGTGGAAACCCGCACGCAGCCACTCAACGAACTGGCAGGCGGCAGTGTCAGCGCCAGCGTGGGGGCAGGCTACCATAGCGTGCAAAAAGGCGAGACGCTCTACAGCATTTCCCTGCGCTACAACCAGGATTACCGCGACATCGCCACCTGGAACGGCCTTGCCGACCCGTGGATCATTTCAGTCGGGCAAGTCTTGCGGATCGTGCCGCCCAATAGCGCCACCGGCAACGCGGGGGTGACGACAGCGCCCGTCACATCGGGCATGGTGGTAGAGCGTTCCCTGGATGCGCAGCCCGCCGCCACGACAGGCAGTCGTCTGAAACGTGAGCCGCTGGTCAACAAGGAGCCCTATACCGACGCAGCCTATGCGCGCGCGCAAAATCCGGTCAGCACTCCGGTGACAAGCCCGCCCGCCACGCCGGCTTCCGCTACCGTGCCGCCCGCAACGGTCAGCAGCAGCGCCACGCCCGTTGCCAACGGCGTAACCTGGAGCTGGCCGGCCAAGGGTAAAACCATCGGTTCCTTTGCGCAAACCAAGGGAATCGACATTGCCGGACAGGCGGGCGACCCCGTCGCGGCGGCGGCCGACGGCAAGGTTGTCTATGCCGGCAGCGGCCTGCGCGGCTATGGCCAGCTCATCATCATCAAACATAACGAAACCTATCTCACCGCCTATGCGCACAACCGCAAGATTCTGGTCAAGGAAGGCCAGAGCGTAAAGCGCGGCGCCAGAATCGCGGAAATGGGCAATACCGACAGCGACGCGGTCAAGCTGCATTTTGAAGTCCGCAAGCAGGGCAAACCAGTCGAACCACTGGATTTTTTGCCCAGACAATAAAGAGAAGCGCAGATGGCGACGGAAGCCCACGATCCAGACCAGCAGGACACAGACCTGTTTCTGGATGCGCTTCCCGCTTCGTCCGACGCAGCGCAAGGGAGTATTTCGCCGGAAGCGGAAGTTCTGGAAGACGTCACCCAGCTTTATCTTCAGGAAATCGGCATCAAACCGCTGCTCACGCCGGAAGAGGAGCAGGAAACTGCACACAAGATGAAAGCCGGAGATTTTTCGGCGCGGCAAAAGATGATTGAACACAACCTGCGCCTGGTTGTGAACATCGCCAAACATTATCTGCGCCGGGGCATTCCCCTGCTGGATCTGGTGGAAGAAGGCAATCTTGGTCTCATGCACGCGCTGGAAAAATTCGACCCGGCGCGCGGTTTCCGTTTTTCCACCTATGCCACCTGGTGGGTGCGGCAATCCATAGAGCGCGCCATCATGAACCAGTCGCGCACCATTCGTCTGCCGGTGCATGTCATCAAGGAAATCAATCAGGTACTGCGCGCCATGCGCCCGCAGGAATCCGAAATCTCGCGGGAAAAACTGATTGCGCAGACCGCTGAACAACTGGGCAAATCCCCGGATACGGTACGCCGCATTCTTGCCCTGAACGAATATATCGCCTCGCTGGATACCCCGCTGGAGACAGATGAACAGCATTCCCTGCTGGACATCATGGTCGACGAAGGCGGCACGCCGGAATCCCTGCTGGGAAAGCACGAAGTCACCCACCTGCTGCAAAGCTGGCTCCTGAGCCTGACGCCCCGCCAGTGCGAAATCATGGAACGCCGCTACGGACTCAACGGACAGGAAGCCGCGACCCTGGATGTCATCGCCACCGACCTGAAGCTCACCCGTGAGCGTGTGCGCCAAATCCAGATCGAAGGTCTGCAACGCTTGCGCCGCCTGCTCAAAAGCAAGGGCATTACCTGGGAAAGCATCGCGTAAGCTCCTCTCTGGGCGCAGTTATTTGCCCGTAAACCGGGGCGCGCGTTTTTCGTGAAAGGCGGCGATGCCTTCGGCGAAATCCTGCGAGGCGTTGATGTCGTCCAGAATGCGGGCACGGGCGATGCCGGCGGCTTCGGTGGGGCCTTTGGGAAGAACTTCGCCGACAAAATCCTTGAGGAGACAGGTGACGCGCGGGGCGTTGGCGGCGATTTTCCGGGCCAGCTCACGTGCTGCGGAAAGGTGTTGTCCAACCGGGACGACCCGGTTCACGAGACCGATTTCATAGGCGCGTTGTGCGTCTATGGCGTCACCGGTAAGTAACAGTTCCATTGCCGCCTTGTGCGGAATGCGGGCGGCGAGCGAGGCGATGAGTCCTCCAGCAAAGCCAACCCTGGCTTCCGGGTAGGAAATTTTCACGTTTTCCGCGGCCACGGCGAGATCCGCCATTTGCAGAAAGACAAGGCCACCGCCAATGACAAGACCGGAAAGCGCCACGATCACGGGTTTGTGCACCGGCACGCCCACGCCGGGAATGGCGCGAAAAAGGTCGTGAGGAATGTCTTTCAGGTTCGCCCCGGCGCTAAAGGCTTTTTCGCCTGCGCCCACGAGAATGGCAACGCGATCCTCGCTCGCCTCGAAACGTTTCCAGGCCGCGTGCAACTGGTCGATCACCTCGTGGGTGAAAGTGTTGTACTTTTCCGGGCGATTGAGGGTGATTTCGGCAATGCTATCGCGGGAGGTATAAAGGACTTCGGACATGGGGAACAACTCCTGTGGGTCAGTCAAAAAGAAAGGAAATGGATCGGGAAAGCGCCATTTTCCACAGCAGGGTTTGGGCGGTAGGTGAGGCGTGCCGCTTCGGCGGGGGCGGGGGCGGGGGCATGATCGGTCATTCCCGGAAAGCGGTTTCCCGCGTCTTCTTGGCCCAGGGCGAGGTGAGGAGCAGGATGAGGAGCGTCGCCGTCGCAAGTAGTACCGCACTGATTGGGCGGGTGAAAAAAACGGTGGCGTCACCGCGCGCGAGCAGCATGGCACGGCGCAGGTTTTCTTCCATCATCGGCCCCAGTACAAACCCCAGCAGGAGCGGCGCGGGTTCACAACCCAGTTTCAGAAAGAGAAAGCCCAGAAAGCCGAAGACAAGCGCCAATCCCACATCGAAGGCACTGTTGTTGATGCTGTAAATGCCCACGCAGCAAAAGACGAGGATGATGGGATAAAGCAGGCGGTAAGGCACGCTCAGGAGCCGCGCCCAGAGGCCGACCAGCGGCAGATTGAGGAGCACGAGAAAAAAGTTGCCGATCCACATGCTGACGATCAGTCCCCAGAAAAGTTCCGGGCGCTCTTCCATCACCTGTGGGCCGGGTACGATGCCGTGGATCATCATCGCACCGACCATCAGCGCCATGACCGCGTTGGAAGGCAAGCCCATGACCAGGAGCGGAATGAAGGAAGTTTGTGCCCCGGCGTTGTTGGCGGCTTCCGGCGCGGCGACGCCTTCAATCGCGCCCTGACCAAAGCGGGAGGGATCTTTGGCGAGGCGTTTTTCCAGGGTATAGGCGGTAAAGGAGGAAAGCACCGCGCCGCCGCCTGGGAGAATTCCCAGCACCGCGCCCAACAATGTGCCACGCAAGGCGGGTTTGCTTGCGGCCTTGAATTCTTCCCGGTTGGGCAGGAGTGTGCCGATGTTGCGGGTGAACACCTCGCGCTTTTCCTGTACTTCCAGATTGGCGATGATTTCGGCGATGCCAAACAGCCCCATCGACAGCACCACGAAGTTGATGCCATCGGCAAGCTCCGGCAGACCAAAGGTGAAACGTTCCTCGCCCGAATTCACGTCGGTGCCGACGACGCCCAGCAGCAGCCCCAGCGCCACCATCGCCAGCGCCTTGAGAAAATCGCCCTGCGCGAGCACTACGGCAGCGATCAATCCCAGGAGCATCAGGGAAAAATATTCGGCAGGGCCGAATTTGAGGGCGAATTCCGCCAGAGGCGAAGCGGCGACAGCGATGATGAGCGTTGCAACCGTACCCGCGAAAAAGGAAGCGAGCGCGGCAATGCCCAAGGCAGCGCCTGCCCGTCCCTTGCGCGCCAGCGCGTAGCCATCCAGGCAGGTCACGACCGAGGAGGATTCTCCCGGCAGGTTGACCAGAATCGCCGTGGTTGAACCGCCGTATTGCGCGCCGTAATAAATGCCCGCCAGCATGATGAGCGCGGAAAGCGGCGGCAACCCGTAGGTGACGGGCAGCAGCATGGCGATCGTCGCCACCGGCCCCAGTCCGGGCAGTACCCCGATCAGGGTACCCAGAAGCACGCCGAGAAAACAATAACCCAGATTGCCGAGGGTAAAAACGGTATCCAGTCCCAGACTGAGATGGGCGAAGAGTTCCATAGGCGATCGTTCAGGCTGGCAGCAGTGGCAAAGGCAACCCCAGCCCCCAGACAAAGACGCCCGCACCAAAGGCGGAAAGGCCAACCCCCAGGACAAGGAGCTCGACAAGGCGGGCTTCGTGGTGTGCCGCGCCGCTGATGACGACCAGCGCCAGAATCGCCAGCGCAAGGCCGAGACTGCTCAGCAATCCGGCAAAGGCGACAATGCCCAGCCCCACCAGCGCGGCGGGCAGAAGGGCATTTTTCAGGGCATTGCGCTGGAACAGGTGTTTAAGGGTCAAGAAGCGCGTGGCGGGGAGAAAATCTCGCAGCGCATGGCCTTGCCGCAGGTGTTTCAGCGCCGCGCGCGTGGAAACGAGCGTACCCAGCGCAAACAGGAGAAGCCCCAGCAAAAGGGGGAAACTGCCCGTGCCCATGCGCATCGCATTACCGAGCGGATGCCGCGCCGCCGCCATAATGGTGAAGATGCCCGCGCCGCAGAAAAAGAGGCCGGAGAGAAAATCCTTGAGGCGGGGCAGGAAGAGCGGGTTCATGAAGTGCCTTTCAAGTCGGGAGTCAAGCGTAGGTTGGGTCATGCTTCCACCACCTCAATCAATTTTGTCTTCGCGCCGCTGCGGGGCAGGCTGCCGAAGGGTTGTACCGTTACGTTGGGGCGGAAGGAAAGCAGTTCGCGGATGCGTTGCGAGAGCGCGCTGGCGAGCATTGGCCATGTGGATTCCGGCGTACCTTCGCCCGCCTCGACAATGAGTTGCAACGGCGGATTGACCTTGGGCGGCGGCGCGTCCAGACGGATGCGCAGTTCGCCGGAAAGTTTCGGCTGGAATTCATGCACGACTTTCTGGAGCGCGGCGGGATAGGCTTTGACCCCCTTGATCATCAACATGTCGTCGACACGTCCGAGGATTTCCATGCGCACACCGAAGTGTCCGCAGCCGGGACATTCGCCCACATGCAGGCGCAGCATGTCGCCGGTGGCGTTGCGGAAAGCGGGCGAGGCTTCGTATTCCAGGCCGGTGTGAATTGCTTCGCCTACCGCGCCATCTTTCAGTTCCAGCGGCAGGCGGGTTTCCGGGTCGACGAGGTCGTAGCGGAAACAATGATCTTCCGCCATGTAGTGCATTCCGTGCGCGTCTCTGGAATCGCAGGTGATGGTGCCGTTGTGCCAGGCTCCGCCGGTGATGTCGAAGGTCTGCGCGCCAAAATGCGCGCGCACGCGGGCACGGAAAATGGGCTGGCTGCCGCCGGGTTCGCCGCAGACGACGACGGTTTCTATCCCCAGCGTGCCCACGGGCTTTCCGATTTCATCCTGTGCGCGCTCGATGAGTTGATTGACCATCGACGGCGTGGCAAAGAGCACACGCGGCCGGGTGATTTCGATGTAGCGCAGGATTTTCGGGACGCCGCCTTCCGCGCCGACTGCTACCGGCCTTGCTCCGTAGGCTTCCAGCGCCTGCACATAGGTGATGCCGGCAAGCCAGAGCGAGAGGCCGAAGGCGTGGAAGGTGGTATCGCCGGGACGGATGCCCGCAACCCGGAACAGACGTCCCAGCACCTTGCAGGTGATTTCCAGATCGCGGCGGCTGAAGACGTAGAAGGTCGGCGTACCGGTCGTGCCGGAGGTGGCGGCCAGATGGATGGCGTTTTCCGGCGTGGTGGTCAGATGCAGGCCCAGCGGATGGCCGTAGCGTTTGAGTGATTCATCCTGCGATTCGCGGTGCCGCGCCTTGTCGATAAAGGCGGGCAGGCACCGGAAATCGGCAAGGGTGCGCAGGTCTTCGGGCGCGCGTATGCCCGCTTCCAGAAAACGCTTGCGGTAGTAGTCTTCATTTGTCCATACATAGCGAATCTGCCTTTGCAGCTTCTGCCAGCGCAGGGTATCCAGTGCCGCCAGATATTCGGCGGGATCGCGGGTGTCGATGTCGAGATAGGAAAGCGGGGAGGTCATGGCGCACGCGCAAGAGTACAAATGTGTATCCTGGCATTATGAAAGGAAGGGAGATGACAGCCTGGAATATTTTGGACTATCGGTATAACGCCGAGGCATGAAAGAGGATGGGGAATGCCAACCGGATTGTCCGCGCCGGACGCAATGCGGTACACGCAAACATTTTTCGCTTGCATGCAGGGGTGGGGGGATCAAAAGGGGCTGGAGTTCCGTCAAATAAGCGGAACAAAGCAGGTGCAATCCAAACAAGAGCGAAATGTCGTCACAGACGACGAAGCGCAAAAGTGACGTGGCAATCCACGTGGCTCTGGGAATGACTCCCGCGTTCAAGAACCCCTAGCGTTTTCCGCCCCGTTTTTCCGCCCTGGCTTCGGCACGCAACTGGGCGATTTTTTCCACGAGCAGATTGTAGGTGGCCTCATCCGTTTCCCTGGCTTTCGGCAGCAGTTGCTCCCAGAAATCGGCGGCTTGCCGTTTGTTGCCATTTTCATAGGCGGCAACGCCGGAAAGGAAAATGGCCTGACCATATTCCGGGGCAAGTTTGCGCGCGGCGGCAAGTTGCGCTTCCGGCTTGCCCTTCCAGTTGCCTTGCGCGGCGGCCAGAACTTCGGCGTATTCGACCAGTAGCGCGGCATCCTGCGCAATAAGGGATTCCGCCTTGGTATAGGCGGCGGCGGCCTCGGCGGGACGATTCAGCATCCGATAGGATTGGCCCAGTCTGATCCAGCCTTCCAGATCGCCAGGATTCGCTTGCTGACGTTCGGCAAGCCCCGCGACCATCGCCTCGATCTGTTCCTGCGTCACCGGCCCTTCCGTTGCGGGCGCGGCGGCGCGCGCTTGCGGCGAAAGCGCGGCGGGATTCCCCAAAAGGAGGTAGCCCGCCAGCCCTCCCATCACCAGCGCCATGCACACGAGCAAAGGCACAACGGGTTCAGGGCGACGGGGTTCACCCGCCAAGGCAGGGGCGGCCTGCGCGCTTGCGGCTTCTTCCAGAATGCGGCGTTGCAGGTCTTCCGCGCTCGCGGCAAAGCCCGCTGCGGAAAGGGTTCCGGCCATTTTTTCCGCTTCCAGCTCTGCCAACTGACCACGCAGGATCGCCAGCGTCCGCTCCCGTTGCGCGGCGGCGGCTGGCGCTTTGGCAATGCCGGGGCGCAGCAGGGGAAAAAGCAGCAAGGCCGCAACAAGGGTAAACAGGGCAAAGGCGGAAAGGAGAAAGGCGATCATCGTTCTTGCTGTGTGGATTTCTGTTCGGAAATGGCGTCGCCCTGAAGCAGCGCCTCGGCAGCGTGGCGTTCGGCATCGGTGAGCGGCGGCGCGGCGCTGAGGGTTTGCTGACGACGCTTCAGATAGCGGCGCAACAGCAGGAGTCCCAGCACGAAAAACAGCGGCGGCCCCAGCCAGAGCAGGAAGGTGCTGCGCTTCAGGGGCGGACGGTAAAGCACAAAATCGCCATAGCGCGCCACCATGTAATCGGTGATTTCCGTATCGCTCCTGCCCGCCTCGATCATCTCGCGGATTTGCCGGCGTAGGTCTTGCGCCAGATCGGCGTTGGAAGCGGCGATGGTTTCATTCTGGCAGACGAGACAACGCAATTCCGCCGCAACGGCCTGCAAGCGTTTTTCCACCGCCGGATCGGCGGCAAGCGGCGCGGCTTCTTCGGCTGACGCGGGCAAGGCGGCGGCAAGGAAAAAAAGCGCCAGCGCCCAAATCTTCAGGTTTCCAGTTCGGCTCATTGTTTCAACGCCTCGATCAGGGGCAGGAGTTTTTCTTTCAGCACTTCCGG
>JAISWQ010000005.1 GCA_031271025.1 Zoogloeaceae bacterium
CCATACCAGCTGGGCAGCAATCACGACACCGACCAACATGCCGACGATAGCCCAAATGACGGTCATCACAGCGAATTGCCGAACGACCTTATAGTTGTATGTGGTTTGCGTTTCCGACATGAACCCACCTCTCTTTGATAAAAAAAACATGTGTGCCGCCACCCCAAAACCTTCGGCGGGGCATGGTGCGGGATGCTAGGGGAGGAGGCGAAGTAAACATTTGACCTAGGTCAACTAATTCAGACAATGCGACGAGTTGTTTCCGGAAGTGAGCACATGTAAGCCGCCCGCCAAGCCCCGTCCCCACGGGCGCCCACAAAAAAAGGGTGCGTTGCTCGAAACGAGAACGCACCCCAACCCCAACAGAGAAAACAACACAATGCGCAGGAAAAACCAATTGCCCCCTCTTCCCCGACACATCTTCCACACGCTGCCGCTTTCTTACTGGCAGCGCCATAAAAACTGGAGCGCATTATGCCCGAGCAAAACTCGCCAAATTTGATTCAGGTCAACAATTTGTACAATCGTGTTACATTTTGTCCTACGCGCTGCACATACCGTCTTCCGCGACAAACACCCGCATCTGGCGCAAGGTGGGCGGCAGGATGCTCCCTTCCTCCCCTGGCTTTTGGAAGTCTGTCTGCCAAGCGCAGAGGCTTCTCCACCTTGAACGGCGCCTCTTCGCCACGCAACCCCCGAATGCGTATCCCTGATGTAAGATAGGCGCTATTTTTCTTCTCCTCCTTTTCCCATGCGCATTGTCCTTTTTTTGTTCCTGGTCTTTCCGGCACTCGCGCCAGCGGCTGAAACCGGGGAGAACGTTCCATCGGCGGGCTTCTTCCAGGCGTTTCTGGCGCTGGCCTTCATCGTTGTCCTGCTCTTTCTCCTTGCCTTTCTTGGCCGCAAGTTCCTCGGCGGCAAAGGCTTTGGACAGGGCGGACTGAAACTGTTGGGCGGCGTGGCCCTGGGGCCACGCGAACGCATCGTGCTGGTGGAAGCGGGAAAAAACCTGCTGGTCATCGGCATCGTCCCCGGACAAATCCGTACCCTGCACACCATGCCCAGAGACGAAGCCCCTCTGGAGAATACCTCGGACACGCAGTCACATCCACTGGCGCAAAGCTTTGCTCAGGTATTGCAAAAATTTGCCAAACCACACTCTGCACACGCCAATGAAAAAAAATAACCGCGCTCGTTTCCTGCTCCCATTGTTGGGACTCGCCCTGTGCGCGTTACCTTGCCTTGCCCTGGCGCAGGCGGCGGGCGGTCTTCCCGCCTTCAGCGCCACACCCAACCCGGACGGCAGCACCACCTACACGCTCACCATCCAGACATTGCTCACGCTGACGGCGCTCTCCTTCATCCCCGCGACCCTGCTGATGATGACCTGCTTTACCCGCATCATCATCGTCTTTTCCCTGCTGCGGCACGCGCTGGGTACACAAACCGCGCCACCGACGCAGGTGCTGGTCGGGCTG
Source organism: Zoogloeaceae bacterium (assembly GCA_031271025.1). Classification (GTDB taxonomy): domain Bacteria; phylum Pseudomonadota; class Gammaproteobacteria; order Burkholderiales; family Rhodocyclaceae; genus Azovibrio. The sequence continues at coordinate 1,479 of JAISWQ010000005.1, forward strand.
GCGCTTTTCCTCACCTTTTTCATCATGTCGCCGGTGGCGGATCGCGTCTATACCGAAGCCTACCTGCCGCTCGCGGAAAACCGCATCAACGTGCTGGAAGCGGCGGATCGCGCCAGCGTGCCGGTCAAGGATTTCATGCTCAAACAGACGCGCGAGGCGGATCTGGCGCTATTCGTGCGCCTGGCCAATGTCGAACGCCTGGAAAAGCCGGAAGATACGCCGATGCGAGTGCTGATTCCGGCCTACGTGTGCAGCGAACTGAAGACCGCCTTCCAGATTGGCTTTGTGGTGTATATCCCCTTTCTGGTGATCGACATGGTGGTAGCGAGCCTGTTGATGTCGATGGGAATGATGATGATGTCGCCGGTCATGGTGTCGCTGCCCTTCAAGATCATGCTGTTCGTGCTGGTGGATGGCTGGCAGTTGCTGATCGGCTCGCTGGTGAAAAGTTTTGTCACATGAACATCGACACCGTCATGGAAATTGGCCGCCAGGCCGTAGAAACCGCCCTCATGCTGGCCGGGCCGCTGTTGCTGGTCGCGCTGGCGGTAGGGTTGGTGGTGAGTTTTTTCCAGGCGGCAACCCAGATCAACGAAGCCACCCTGTCCTTCATCCCCAAACTGGTCGCCGTGTTCATGATGCTGATCCTGGCTGGCCCGTGGATGTTGCAGGCCATCCTTGAGTTCATGCGCCGGATGCTGGAAAGCATTCCGAATATCATCGGCTGAGCGAAAAGTTTCACATGCGCAAACCGTTTTTCGTGCGAATGCCACGCTTCCCTGGCCTGGTTCTGGCTAACGTTTTTGCGCACGCACAAAGGAAGAATGCGAACAATCGCCACCCACAGCAGATCGACGCGGGAAGCTGTCGAAGCGTTGAAGCGCTCCTCCAGGATAATGGGCAAGAACCCTGAAACGCGCTACCGTCCCATGCTTACGCTCTCTTCCGCCCAACTTGACCAGTGGATCGCCGCGTTTTTCTATCCGTTGACGCGCATTCTCGCGGTGGCGGCAACCGCGCCTTTCTTGAGCAACGCCGCCATGCCCCGGCGGGTGCGCCTGATACTGGGCATATCGCTGACCTTCGCCCTCATTCCCGTCCTGCCGCCCATGCCCGCCGTCACGCCAACCTCCGGCGTGGGGCTGTGGATTGTGGCACAACAAATCCTGATCGGCATCGGCATGGGCTTTTCCATGCGCATCATCTTTTCTGCCATCGACATGGGTTCGGCGGTCATCGCCTTTCAGATGGGGCTGGGGTTTGCCAACTTCTACGATCCGCAGAATACCTCGCAGACCTCGGTGCTTTCCAATTTCATGACCCTGATTGCCACCTTGCTGTTCCTCGCCTTGAACGGACACCTGATTTATTTTTCCGTGCTGGCGCAGAGTTTTACCGCCATTCCGGTGAGCGCCACGCCACTGGCGGCATCCAGTTGGGAACTTCTGGCGAGAATGGGCGGACGGATTTTTTCTGTCGGTCTCTTGCTGGCGCTGCCGGTGGTGGTGGTCATGATGATGACCAATCTGGCGCTGGGCGTGCTGAACCGCGTCGCGCCGCAGTTGCACCTTTTCGCCATCGGCTTTCCCGTCACCCTGTGCCTGGGATTCGTCAGCATCAGCGTCATGAGCCATTACCTCGCCGTGCCGCTGGAACAGCTATTCAACGACGGTCTGCGCGCCATGCTCTATTTCGCCCTGCCGCCGCCATAGGGGCATTGGCGCTCCTCTGAACGAAAAAAACCTGACGGCGACAACGCGGCGTCAGGTTTTTGTCTGAGGAAGCGCGTTACTTCTTGGCGCTTTTCCGGGTTGCCGCCGTCGCAGCCTGGGTGGTTGCGGTAATCGCCTTGATATTGGCTTCCGTGATGGCGTTGGCCTGTTGCGACAATTCGTTGAACTGGTCGAAGAAGCGGCTGGAAGCGTCCATCAGACTCTTCACGGTCGCGGCAACGACATCGCCGCCGGGCGCGACACTGCTCTTGTCCAGCGTCGCGGCAGTATTTCTGGAAATCTGCACGTACTGGCCTTCCGCGATGGCCGTAACATCCTTCTGGAAAGCGGTCGCCACTTCATAGACATCACGGACGTAATTCATGTTCTTTTCCAGAAGAGGCTGGAGTACGCTGATATTGACGCGAGAAAATTCGGCAGCATCCTTGACGCTCAGCACCTGCTGGGCGCTGGTGACGACATCGCTCAAAAAATCACGGGCTGCCGCCACATTGATCGCCGTCAGACGTTCCGCGCCATTGCAGGTGGAACGGATCAGGGGCAACAGGGTGTCTGCACAAATTTTCTGGACTGCGCCCAGTTGCTCGAAATTGGGAGTATTCATAGATTCCTCTTGCGGTTCGGAAAGAAAAAATTGCAACACCCCCTCCGTATACACCTTTCGGGATACGAAGGGGGAATTTTCTACGCAAAGA
>JAISWQ010000008.1 GCA_031271025.1 Zoogloeaceae bacterium
AGGCCGGGGTTTCGACCGTAGCCATTGGGGAGGGGAAAGAAACCCCTTCCCAATGGCGTTTGACCGACAGCCCTGAAGGGCTGTCGCTGATTTTTGCTGCTGACACCATCCATGCAAACAAGATAAAATATACCGCTAGTGTAACGATTCAAAACAATGGAGCATCAGTATGTACCGAACTATGTACCGAACCGCCCTTTTCTGCACGCTCGCACTGACATGCCTGCCTGCCCAGGCGGAAACCTACAAATGCAAGACGGCCAACGGCGCCACGCTGTTTCAGGATCATCCCTGTGAAGGGGAAAACCGCACCACCGAAATCCGCAGCGATGGCCGGGTTTCCCCTGCTGAACGGGCGCGCATGGAAGAAGAGCGCCGCCGCATCAACAATGCCCAGTTGCGCACCCAGGACGCCAGCCGGGAACCGGAACGCACCACGCCGCAACAACCCTCCTCGCGTTCTGCCCCCGCTGTCGCCGCCCCCAAAGAATCCGGGAAAACGGATTCCATGCCGGATGATCCCCGCAATAAAAAGCAGCAGTAAACCGGAAAAGGTTATTTCTGAATCACTCCTTTCCTCAAGCACCCCATAAAAATGCCAGACAAAGCGTCTGGCATTTTTTTCTGTTGCCTCCCGTAATATTGCCGCGTTCAGCGATACACCAGCACCGGAATCCTGGAATGGGTCAGCACCTTGTTGGTTTCGCTGCCCAGGAGCAGGCCACTGATGCCCCGGCGGCCATGCGAGGCCATGAAAATCAGGTCACAGCCATTTTTTTCGGCGGCTTCGATAATGGCTTCATAAGGCACATCGCTGGTGGCGCTCGCCGTATCACAGGGCACGCCCAGCTTTTCACATTCGGCGGTAATGAAACCCAGCACCTCCCGTGCCTGATGCTCGGCCATTTCGGAAAATTTTTCCGGCGTGGTGGGGTCAATCAGGGCGCCTTCGCCAAAATACGTGACCGGATATTCGGGCTTGGCAAAAAAAGCCGTGATGCGCGCGCCTATGTCATGGGCGAATTCGACTGCGCGGCGCGTGGTATCCTGTGACAGCGTGGAGCCATCTGTCGGAACCAGAATATGCTTGAACATGGTGGATTCTCCTTGTCTGTACGGTGCAGTGGATTTATCCTACTCCTCAGCCAGTCCTTCATGCAACACCCATGCAGGCACAGCATTCGGCACGTCTTCCTCACTCCCGCTTTTTTTGCGGACAACAACACAACTAACGGAGCCACCATACCATGAACGCAGAAACCGCTGCTTCCAACAATAAACTGGGTTTTTTCCACCCTACCCATGAACTGGATTTCAGCAATCCTACCCAATTGGAATCCGTTGGCAAGAAAATCTCGGATAGCCTTGATCCTTTTGGTGTCATCGCCTCCATGCTGACCGCGCATTTTGCCTGGGTTTCGCATCCTCTGGAATTGCACCGCGCCATTGCCGCCCTGTATCAGGAATATCTCGCCTTGCAGGCGCACAGCCTGCGTCGCCTTTCCGGGATTCCCTCTGAAGACGTGATCCCCCCCCATCCCGACGATCCACGCTTTTCCGACCCGATTTGGGTGGAATCCTCTTTCTGGAACATCGTCAAGGAATGGTATCTCTCTTCCAGCTACCGTCTGCGCTCCATGTATGCCCAGACGCCAGGGTTATCCGACAAGGAATGTCGCCGCGCGAGCTTCTGGGTCAAGAACTGGGTCAACGCCGTTGCCCCCACCAATTTCTTTTGGCTCAACCCCATCGCCCAGGTCAAATATATAGAAAGCAGGGGCGAATCCCTCGTGGAGGGCATGACCCATTTCCTGCGCGACGCCCAGACCAAGAACATCAGCATGATCGAGCCGGATGCCTTTGTCGTCGGCAAGGATCTGGCGCTCTCGCCCGGCAAGGTGGTTTTCCGCAACCGGCTGGTGGAAATCCTTCATTACACCCCTTCCACCGAAAAGGTACACGCACTGCCCATCCTCATCGTCACGCCCTGGATCAACAAGTATTACATCCTTGATTTGACGCCCAAGAAGAGCCTGATCAAATACCTGGTGGATCAGGGTTTCTCGGTTTTTGTCACAAGCTGGAAAAACCCCACGGCGGACATGTCCAGCGTTTCTTTCGGCGACTATCTGGAAGAAGGCGTGGCAACAACGGTGGATGCCGTGCGCGACTTCGCCGGCGTGGAAAAACTGCATCTGGTCGGCTATTGCATCGGCGGCACCTTGGTATCCACCTACATGGCCTGGGCGAACAAGAAATTCGGTGCGGCCAAAGTGCCCGTGCAGGACTGGACCCTCTTTACCACCCTCACCAACTTCTCCAATCCCGGCGGCATCGAGGTCTTCATCGACGATTCCAGCGTCGAAGCACTGGAAGAAAACATGGCGCAAAGAGGCTATCTGGATGGCAGCGAAATGGCGGCTTCCTTCCGTCTTCTGCGTTCCAACAGCCTCATCTGGCATTACTGGGTACATAGCTACCTTTATGGTGAAAAATTGCCTGCCTTCGATGTGCTCTTCTGGAACATGGACTGCACCCGGCTGCCCTACGCCATGCACAGTTTTTATCTGCGCGAGATGTATCTGAAGAACAACCTCATCAAGCGCGACCATCTCACCATCGCGGGCGAACCCATAGACCTGCATCGTATCGAGCAACCGCTTTACGCCGTCACCGCGATCGACGACCACATCGTGCCCTGGAAGCAAAGCTACCGGATTCGCAAATATCTTTCCGTCAAGGCGCCGATGCGCTTCGTGCTCTCCACTTCCGGGCATATCCTGGGCATTGTCAATCCACCGGTCAATCCTCCCAAGCGTTCCTATTGGGCAGGCGAACCGTTCCACAACGAACACTACGAGGATTGGCTGAAACGCATGAAGAAAAATCCCGGCACCTGGTGGACCGATTGGGTGGAATGGCTCAAGTCACGCGGTGATGAGCAAATCCCTGCCCTGCCGGTTTCCACCAAAAAATATCCCGCGCTGGCAGACGCCCCCGGCGTATACGTGCTGGAGAAATGAGCCTTGAGCGCGGCTTGGCCTGCTGCCGGGCCGCGTCCCACGCATCATCCTCCCGGCGCCTGCCGCGAATCGGGTCAGTTCCAGTTTTACGCCAGGAGGCGCGCAGAGTATCATCGAACACTCCCGTGTTTCGCGCCAGCCGCCTCAGCGCATGACTTCTCCTCTCGTCAGTGTCGTCATCCCCTCTTACAACCATGCGCCTTACGTGGCGGAAGCCATCGCCAGCGCGCTGGCACAGGATGTCGATCTGGAAGTCGTCGTCCGTGACGATGCTTCGACCGACGATAGCTGGCGGATTTTGACGGATCTCGCCGACCCTCGGCTGCGGATTGCCCGCAACGAACGCAACCAGGGCGCGCACGCGACCCTGCAACAGGCGCTCTTCGAGGCGCGCGGCGAATATTTCGCCATCCTCGATTCCGACGACCGTTACGCACCCGGGCGGCTTGCGCGCTGCCTCGAACGGCTCCGCGACGGCGCCGACCTGGTCGGCAGCGACATTCGCCTGATCGACGCGAACGGCGAGGCGGTGGCCGCGCACTGGTGGATCGACGCTTTCGCCAAGCTCAAGGCGGTGTGGGCAGAAACCGGCGACTGGGTGGCAACCCTGCTCGAAGGCAACTTGTTCATGACCACATCGAACTTCGTGTTCTCGCGGCGGCAGTGGGACGAACTCGCGCCATTCAGCGCCCATCGCTACGTGCACGATTACGACTTCCTCTTGCGCGCCCTGATTCATGGCAAGCGCCTGGACTGGCTCGACGAGGCGCTGCTCGACTACCGTCTGCACGAGAACAACACGATCAGCGAGAGTCCGCTCAAGGCCAACCTCGAAACCTCGGCATTGCTGCGCGCACACCTGCCGGCGTTGCTCGCCGCCGGCAAGGACGCGCAGGCCGCGCGCATGGCCGCGCGTCTGCGCTGCCTGGGGTCGCAGTGGGCGCGTACCGAGCGTTACGAGCAGGAGACGCTCCTCGCGCTCCAGCACGAGGCGCTGGTCGCCAAGGATCGGGACTGGAAGAAGCTGGTCGATGACCGCGATGACTGGATCGCCGAGCGCGATCGCTGGATTGCCGAGCGCGACCGGATCGTCGCCGGGTTCCATCATCGGCCATTGACCAGCGCGCTGCGCATTTACGCGAGGAGTATCCGGTGGCATGGCAATGCGGCATGGTCGCGGCTGCGGCGGATGCTGGCCGCGCCCGACGCGCCGGTAATCCGGGCAGGCAGTTTCGCGGCCTTGCGCCGACAGGTGGAAGCGCGCCGCGCGCGGTTGTCTGCGCTCTCTTTCGACGTGTTCGACACGCTGGTGGCGCGGGTGATCGAGCCGCCCGAGAAAATCATCGAGCGCGTGGCCGGATTGCTGGGCGAACGTCTGGGGGAGCGCGCCCCGGCGCGGTTGCTCGCGGCGCGGCGCGAGGTCGAGTTGCGGCTGCGCCGCGAGACCCTGGCCGACGGCGGCGATCATGAATGCCACCACGACGACATCGTTGCGGCCTGGATCGCCCAGGTTGCGCCCGAACGCGATGCGGAGCAGCAGCGGATACTTGCCGATTTCGTCATGGCCACCGAGTACGAACTCGAACGCCTGGCGCTGGTGGCCAAGCCCAATGCCCGTCTGTTCCTGGAATGGGCACGTGGCGCAGGGCTGAGAATCATCGCGGTCTCCGATATGTACCTGGGCGAGCAACAGTTGAAGGCCCTGCTCGACGATCTTGGCTATGCCGGTCTGATCGACCGTATCTATGTGTCGTCCGAGCACCGCGTCGGCAAATATTCGGGGCGGTTGTTTGCCGAAATGCTGGCTCAGGAAGGCGTGACCCCTGATCGTGTTTTGCATGTGGGCGACAATTTCCACTCCGACGCGCTGTCGCCGGCACGCCAGGGGCTCATCGGGGTTTTCCTCGACGAGCGTCACGAACGCCGCCGCCGTCGCCGTCAGCAGGCCGCGGCAGAATTTGCCCACAAAGGGGGAATCTGGCCAGGGCGGATGCTGGCCGAGATCGTCGTCGAGCGTCTGCGGGTCGATGAACGCGCCAAGCGTGACAACTTCTTTTTCCAATATGGGCTGGAGGTTCTGGGGCCGATATTTTCGGTATTCATGCTCGGTCTCATCGAGCGGGTGCGGCGCAATCCGCCCGGCGCGGTGTATTTTCTTGCCCGCGACGGCGAACTTTTCCGCCGCATGTACGAAGCCTGGGGGCAATTCGCGCGCATCAAACTGCCGCCAGCAGTCTACGCCTATGCCAGCCGCCGGGTGGTGGCGAGCGCGGCGCTCGCCGACGGGCTGGATCATGATCGCGCGGTTGTCGGGCTTTACAATCCCAAACAGCGCGGCCTGCTCTCCATTCTCAAGGCTTACGGTCTCGATCCGCAGGCTTTTGCCGATCTTGCCAGCGCACACGGGTTTGCGTCGATCGATGAGCGTCTCGACGACTGGCATGATCCCCGCCTCATTGCCTTTCTCGCCGACGATCGGGTGCAGGCGCGGATTCGCCCCGCTGGGATCGAGGCCAAGGCACTGCTGCGCGACTATTTTGCCCAGCTTGGTTTTTTTACGCATCAACGGGTCGCCATGGTCGACATCGGCTGGAACGGCACCATCCAGCGTTTCATGACCACCGCCTTCGGCGGCGCGGAGGGATGTCCGCACATCGACGGCTATTATTTCGCCCTCGTCGCCGGGATGTACACGGCCACGCCGCTTGCCAGCGGCACGATCGAAGGGTTGATGCTCGACCGCCGCCGCGAAGCGCCCCAGGAACGCGCGCCCAGCGATCTCGAAGAACTGTTCGAGCAGGGGGCAAGGGCCTTGCACGCCACAACCACCGGCTACCGGCGCGTGGACGGCAAAATCGAGCCTGTGCTCAAGGCCGAGTCGGTCAGCGACCGCAAGGCCGAACTGGCCTGTAATCCGCTGATCGAGCAGTTGCAGGAGGGCGTCATGCTGTGTCTTGAGCATTTTCATGCCGCGCAGCGGCTTGCCGGTTTCGGTTTCGATGCACTCAAGCCGTATGCGCTCGCGCTCGCCGAGCGCGCGGTAGTTTATCCGTCGGCGCGCGAAGTCAGAGAACTGGGGCGGCTTGCCCATACCGAGGATTTTGGTCACGACGATCTGCTCGATCTGTCGACACAGACCATCCGCTGGCGTGATTTCCTTCATCCCCGGCGGTTGATGACGAAAGTGACGCTCCTGCCGTGGCGCTATGCGCCCTTTGCCCGCCTGCGCACGCCGCTCGCCCCGGCGCTGGCGCGCTTTTTCCACCTGCGGCAGGCCGAGCGGAATCGGTGAGCAACGCTTGCTCCGGCCAGCAAAAATGAGAGGAGAAGACGATGAGTAGTGGACGTCGTGCGCGCATGGTGTTGCCGCTGTGGCGGATACAGCTTATGCAACTGCCATTTCGTCTGAATGGCCTCGGCGGTCAGGGATTCGCGCCGGACCTGCGCGCCGTGGCGGGCTGGTTTGTCGCCATGGGGCGGCTGGCGCTGTTCGACCGCGATAACCTCAAATATCTCGTGATCCGCCTGCGACAGTTGTAGCGCGCGGCGGCAGAAACCTGGTGCCGCCATGCCCGCTTTCGCGCGGACATGACGGTCGGGTTTCCCCTGGTACATTGTTCATAACCGGACTCGACATCGAGCACGAGTTCGAACACGCCGCAATGGTGACCAATGCGTTTTTTCCCCCCGGATTGCCCCGTGCCTGTTGACCTGATCGGCTGGCTGTAAAGATAAATCGCGTCGCACAACGTCATGGTTTGAACCCAGGCCAGCGGGGAAACCCCCAAACGAGGGAAGAGGCAAACAGGAAGAAAAAAACCTTTTTCACGGCAACACTCCGTTATAACGGAATGAATAAATGCAAAGAAAAATTTGCCCAGGATACGCCGCATTCAACGGACAGATACATCGCTGGAACGCGAAGGAGAGTACGGCAGTGTCGTCTCGAAGTTTTCTTGAGGAACCTCTGAATAAGTCACTCTTCAGAAATGACGCCTGTTGAGAATCAATGATTTATATCACGCCGTAGCAGGAAAACAGGACTTTTCAGACCATCCTCAACTGGCCAAAGCCAGAAGATTTCATAAAAAGCCACAAGCATCTCACCACAGGAGAAAGATACCGGATTGCCGTGCATTTGGCGAAGGGCTTTCGCAGATTGCAACCGCACTTGTACAATCTGGACGGTTTGCCTATAATGCGTCAACTTCGTCATGCTGCGTTACCGTGTGCTGCGTCATGCGCGCGTGTTGTCTGCACAAAGGTAAAAAATGTAAAAAAACTTGACAAAATGATTTTCTATCCAAAATTTTCAGCAAGCAAGCAAGCAAGCAAGCAAGCAAGCACGCAAGCAAGCAAGCAAGCACGCACGCACGCAAGCAAGCAATCAACCAAAGAAAAAAAAAAG
>JAISWQ010000079.1 GCA_031271025.1 Zoogloeaceae bacterium
CCTCCATTTCGAAGTAACGCTGGTAATCGCCGGAAGTGCCGATGGCCTCGCCGTCGCGCAGATCGAGAATCGCCAGCGCGCCGGGGCGGCGCGGATGCTGGATGCCGACTTTCCAGGGCGTGCCGAATTTGTCGCCCAGCGCCAGGATATTGCCGCCGATGTTGATGAGGGCGTTGTCAAGGCGGCGCGCCTTCAGGATTTCCGCCGCGCGATCCAGCGCCGCGCCTTTCAGATAGCCGCCAAAATCCAGCGCGACACGCGGCTCGCGGCTGGAAACCGTGTGGCCGTCGATCTCCAGGGCGGCGATGGAAGCCGGATGCGCGCGCCAGTCGGCGAGAGTCTGGGGGTCGGGCAGGCGCGCCTGAAAATCCTCGCCCTGAAACCCCCAGAGCTGGATCAGCCGTCCTATGCCGGGATCGAAGCGGTAGCCGCCCTGTGCCGCCAGCGCCTGCGCCTCGCGCAAAAAATCCGCCATTTCCGGCGTGACCACAAGGCTTTTTCCAGCGGCGATGGCGGCGTTCAGGGCGGTGAGTTGCGAGGGTTGCCAAGTGTGGTAGACGCGATTCAGGCGGTCGAATTCCTTGAGGACGGCGGCAGCGGCAGCCTCGGCTTTGGCCTTGTCCGCTTCCGCCACCAGAATTTCCACGCGCGTGCCGAAGACAAAGGATTCCTGCCTGACCGGCTGCGCAGGCTGGCAGGCGGCAAGGAAGAGGGCGGCGACGCAGAGGAAAAGGACGCGCCAGCGCATAAGACAAAACATGCCGGAAACGCTTTTGTTCACGCGTCTGTTCCGGTTTGGCAATCGGCCTGGATTTCCGCCACGCCGGCTTCCCGCAGTTCGATGGCAGCCGCGAGCGCGGCCAGACGCGCGATCACGCCGTAGGCATAGAAGCGGTTGGGCGGCGCATCCGGGTTGTCGCTGCAATCGGGCAGGTGACAGCCCGTTTCAAAGGCCAGCGGCTCAAACTGCATCCCCGGAGCATTGAGGTTTTCATCCTGTCCGCGCGCCGAATGCACCCGGTAAAAACCGCCAACCACGTAGCGGTCGACCAGATAGACCACCGGCTCGGCCACGGCGTCGCGCACACGCTCGAAGGTGTGCACGCCTTCCTGCAAAATGACCTCGGAGACCGCCAACCCTTCCTTGACCACACTCATCTTGTTGCGCTGACGACGGTTGAGTCCCGTGATTTTGCGCGCGTCCCTGACGGTCATTACGCCCATGCCGTAGGTGCCCGCGTCGGCCTTGACGACGACATAGGGCGTTTCGCTGATCCCATGTTCCCGATATTTTTCCCGCACCCTGATGAGGAGATCCGAAACGGCATCCGCCAGTTTTTCCTCGCCCTGACGCGACTGGAAATCCAGATCGCGACAACCGGAAAACAGCGGATTGATGTGCCAGGGGTCGATGTTGATCAGGTCGGCAAATTCCATCGCCACTTTGTTGTAGGCCGCGAAATGCCGGGTTTTGCGCCGGGTGGCCCAACCGGCGGCCAACGGCGGCAGGAGCACTTGATCTTCCAGCCCTTGCAGGATAGACGGCACGCCGCCGGAAAGATCGTTGTTGAGCAGCACGACGCAGGGGTTGAAATCGGCGAGTCCCATCCGATTGCCGTGGCGCACCAGCGGTTCCAGCAACAGGGATTCGCCGTAGGGAAGTTCAATCGGCGTGGGCAGGGTCACTTCCGGCGCGAGGGAACCGATACGCACCTCCAGCCCGGTGTTGGCGAGAATGCTGGCAAGCCGCGCCAGATGTTGCAGGTAAAAGACATTACGGGTGTGGTTTTCGGGAATCAGCAGGAGCTTGCAGGCGGCAGGACAGAATTTTTCCACGGCGCTCATGGCCGCATGGACACAGAGCGGCAGAAAGGCCGGATTCAGGTTGTTGAAGCCGCCGGGGAAAAGATTGGTATCCACGGGCGCGAGCTTGAAGCCCGCGTTGCGCAGGTCGCAGGAAGCATAAAAGGGCGGGGTGTATTCCTGCCACTGTCCGCGCAGCCATTGTTCAATGGGCGCGCGCCAGGTGAGGATGCGCGCCTCCAGTGCCAGCAGGGGGCCGGAAAGCGCGGTTGTGAGATGGGGAACCATGATGTGTTGGGGGGTGTGAAAAATGGTTTGGCCTGCCGCTGCCTTTTTCGAGCCGGCAAGGGCGAAGCGGAAAAAAGGCGGCTATTCTACACGCGCCGGGCACGGGCGCGGCGCAAACGCCAGGCATCCCGCGCGGCAACGCCCGCCGCCCAGAGCAGCGCGCCGCCCGCCAACGCCGCCGCCAGCGCCGGCAGCGCCATGAGCATGACCGAAAGATGCAGCTCGCGGTCGATGAGGCTTTCTTCCGGGCGGCGGGGATTGACCCAGACCCGGATTTTGTTGCGATAGAGCAGATCGACATAGGCGGCGCGCTGGGCGTCGGCGTCGTCCAGCCAGGAATGCAGGCCAAAGCGCGTGCCGCGCACAGTCTGTCCGGCAAAACGGTAGCGATAGACCGGCAACACCCGCGCCCCCTGCGCGGGGCTGTAATCCAGACTCAAATCCTGCAAGCGTGCTTCCACCCGCACCCAATGCCGACTGCGCGCGGCATCCAGCAGGGGCGACAGCGCCAACCGCCAGACCGAGACCGTCCCCACCGCCAGAAGCAGCAAGGCCGCGAGCAACAGGAGCAGACGAGAAAGCAGGGAAGCGGGAGAAGGGAGAAGGAAACGCATGGCGCGTCCGCATTACGAATGACTTGGGGAAAGCGCCAGCCGGAAGCCGTCGATGCGGCTCGCGCTGCCCGGACTGCTGCCGTACCGGGACGCCGACCGCACGCCCCTCGCGGAGTTGACCCAGTACCCGCCGCGCAGCACGCGACTGGCCGCATTATCTCCAGACACCCACGGGTCACGCAACACACCCCCACCCTGTCCTGTCACCTTGCGCGGATCGCTCCAGACATCGCTCACCCATTCCCATACATTTCCATGCATCCCGTACAAACCCCAGTCATTCCTGCCGCTTTGTCCTACCGCCACCGGGCCATCGTCCCAATCTCTATTAAAACGCGCGCCCATT
>JAISWQ010000100.1 GCA_031271025.1 Zoogloeaceae bacterium
CGAAGAAAAACGTCTGCCAGTCGAGACCGGATTCAAAGAATCGCGGTTTGAACAGATACAGCGACAGCGCGACATTGAGGAGCACCAGCCAGAAAAACCACAGCAACGCCTGCTGCCCCAACAGCGCCCAGGGCAGAATAAGGACGCACCAGACGGCGAAGAGTTCCCAGACATCCGCGCCCGTCTGATAGGTTTGTCCCAATAGCGCCAGCAACGCGCCCAGACACAGGGCGGCAGCAAAAAGACTGGCCTGCCCGCCAAGGCGCGTGAGCCCCAGCCGCCAGACACCCAAGAGCGCCAACGCCAACACGCCTTCCGCCAGCGCGAAACGGCTGAAATGCCCCAGCGCCTCCCAGTTGTAGGCAAAAAAGAAAATCACACCGGAAGACAAGGCCAGCACCGCCAGCGCCAGCAACAACCGATCCGCGAATCGCCGCCAGTCCTCCACTGCGGGGAAAGCGCCGACCAACCGCAACGCCTCCGGCAAACGCGCCGGATCGAGCTGTTCCTGTTCCGCCCAGAGCAAAAGCAAATTACGATGAAGATTCATGGTGAAGGCCAATCAAACCGCGAAACGCGCGTCCGCCGGATTATAGCCCTCGAGACGTTGTGTCCGTCCACGCCTCTCCCCTTGGGGACAATCCAAAATGGCAGGAAATTTCGTCATTGCGGAGCGCAAAGCGACGAAGCCATCCAGAAAAACACACAGGTTGCCACGGGTCTCTCGCCCCTTGCACTGACGAACATGGGGGACGAACCTCCCTCAACCGCCACTTTGGATTGCCCCCTGTCGCAGGCTGGATGATACGGTTACTGAAAATGCACGCTATCATCCATTCCCCTGTCACCAAACACAATCGTCATGACCACCACGCTCACCGACCTGACCCGTGCCATCACTACCTTCCGCGACGACCGTGACTGGGCGCAGTTCCACGGCATCAAGCATCTGATGATCTCGCTTTCGCTGGAAGTCGCCGAGATACTGGAGCTTGCGCAGTGGAAAAGCGACGCGGAAGTGGAACGCCTGCCGGAAAACGCGGAAACACGCGAAGCCCTCGCTGATGAGTGCGCCGATGTGCTTGCCTATCTCCTCCTGCTTTGCGACCGCGCCGGGATAGACCTGGCCGAAGCCTTCCAGCAAAAACTCGAAAAATCCGCCCGCAAATATCCCGTGGAAAAAAGTTTCGGGCGCAGGGAAAAATATATGCAGTTGTAATATAACGGCGTATCCTCCCTGGAGGCCACGCCAAGGCAATGAACGCCGCCATACACAGTGCTTCTTAGTTCATAAATTCATATGAATGGCGCAAAACCATCTAACACATGGCGTGCAAAGCCTCTATGATGCTCCCCCATCCCTTCATCAGAAACTGGTTCCGGTTTGAAACCTCCCTTCAGGGGGGATAGTCCTGTGTGGGAGCGGCATAACCTCTTCCATGCGTTGTTATCGCCCGGTCACGGGTGTGAATCGAAACATTCTTCAAGGAAACCGCATCATGGCAGAGCAAACTCTCAACGCGCTGGGCGCGAACGCAGCCTCACAACTTGCCGACGTCGCCAAAACCCGGCCACAGTTCGGGGCGATTACCCCGCGCTGGACAGCACGCTTTCTGGAATTCAAGGGATTGGATGCCGGTATCTACCGGGTCAATCGTGTCGTTGAAGGCGACACTCCGCTGGATGCCCTGTGCAACCAGGAACCCGGCCAGCATGACCTGCCGCAGGGCTACATCGAATATCAGGCAAAGCCGCGCGAGTATCACCTTTCCAGCATTTCCACCATCGTGAATGTGGATACCAAGGTTTCCGATGTTTATAGTTCGCCCTACGACCAGGTCGGCGAACAGATTGCGCTTGCCATCGAAAGCCTGCAAGAGCGGCAGGAAAGCCAGATCATCAACAACGACGATTATGGTCTCCTGAAGAACGTGGCGGAAAGCCAGCACATCCGCCCACATCAGGCCGATGGCGCGCCAACCCCGGACGATCTGGACGAATTACTCAGCAAGGTCTGGAAAACGCCTTCCTTCTTCCTCGCCCATCCGCGCGCCATTGCCGCCTTTCTGCGCGAATGCACCCGGCGCGGCGTACCGCCCCCGACGGCGGAAATCGCGGGCGGCGTATTCACCCTCTGGCGCGGCATTCCCCTGATTCCCACCGACAAACTCTTTGTCGATGGCCTCAAGAATCCCAAGAGCCAGTCCGGCAAGACCAACATTCTGCTGGTACGTACCGGTGAAACCCAGCGCGGCGTGGTGGGCCTCTATCAGGCAGGCTTGCCGGGCGAGCAGGCGCGCGGACTTTCCGTGCGCTTCCGGGGGATAGACGACAACGGCCTTGCCTCCTATCTGCTTTCCGTTTACTGCTCCGCCGCCGTACTCGCAGATGACGCGCTTGCCGTGCTGGAAGACGTGGAAGTCGGTGAATACTTCGCCTATGACAGGGCACAAAAATGACCTCACCGCGCACCCCGTTTGCGGTGGGCGCAAATCCCAGGGATTACGGTCTGCCAGACGAGCGCGAGCTTGCCGCTTGGCTGGCCGCGCGCTATTCCGCCGCTACACCACCGCCACAGGCGGCTTTGGCCAATACGGCTGATGCGGTCTATCGTCCCGCCGTGCTGCCCCGGAATCACCTCCGAGGCGTTTCTTCCACGCAGGATTTTGCGACGCCCACTCCGCTCCCGCCCGCCCCGCAAACAACGGCCCTGCCCCTCGTGGGTGCTGTTTCGGTGGCGCAAATCCGCGCCGATTTCCCCATTCTTGCCGAACAGGTGGAAGGCAAACCACTGGTGTGGCTGGATAACGCCGCCACCACGCAGCGTCCCCGTCAGGTGATCGAGCGGCTGGTTCAGTATTACGAACACGAAAATTCCAACGTCCACCGCGCCGCGCACACGCTCGCGGCGCGCTCTACCGACGCCTACGAGGCCGCACGGGAAAAGATCGCCCGCTTTCTGGGCGTGCCCGCGAAGGACAATATCGTCTTTGTGCGCGGCACCACGGAAGGGATCAATCTGGTCGCGCAAGCCTTCGTGAAACCCCGCCTTCAGCCTGGTGACGAAATCATCCTCACCCAGTTGGAGCACCACGCCAACATCGTGCCCTGGCAACTCATCTCGGCGGCCACGGGCGCTGTGCTGAAGGTTGCGCCGGTCGATGCCAGCGGCCAGATTCTGCTTGCCGAATACACCCGGCTGTTTACCAAAAACACCCGATTCGCCGCCTTTACCCATGTTTCCAACGCGCTGGGCACCATCACGCCCATCGCGGAACTGATCGCCATTGCCCACCGTTTCGGCGTGCCCACGCTCGTGGACGGCGCGCAATCGGTCGCGCACACCCCGCTCAACCTGACGGCGCTGGATGCCGACTTTTTCGTCTTTTCCGGACACAAGATTTTCGGCCCCACGGGCATCGGCGCGGTCTATGGCAAAAAGGAACTGCTGGATGCGGCAGAACCCTGGCAGGGTGGCGGCAACATGATTGCGGACGTGACCTTTGCCCGCACCCTTTACCACGACGCCCCGGCAAAGTTTGAGGCGGGCACCGGCAACATCGCCGACGCCGTGGGTTTGGGCGCCGCACTGGATTACGTCTCCCAACTGGGTCTGGCCAACATCGCCCGCTACGAGCATGGCTTGCTAGAATACGGCACAAGGGAACTCACGAAAATTCCGGGGCTGACGCTCATTGGCACCGCAAGGGAAAAGGCAAGCGTCCTCTCCTTCGTCCTCGCGGGGCACAGCACGGAAGAAGTCGGCCAGCACCTGAGCCGCGCCGGAATCGCAGTGCGCGCCGGACACCATTGCGCCCAGCCCATCCTGCGTCATTTCGGCGTGGAAGCCACGGTACGCCCTTCGCTCGCCTTCTACAATTTGCCGGAAGAAATCGAAGCCCTCGCCCGCGCCGTGCGAGAACTGGCAGGAAAGCGGTAGTTTGCCGAGATCTCCGCCATATGCAATAAAGTAGTTCCGCACGCCTCGTGCCTATCCCCGCGCCAAAAGCGCGGGGAATCCGCTTCGCTATTGATCCGTAATTTGCCCCCCCGGATCAAGTCCATCGTCATTGCGAGCGAGACAATTCTGAAGGTCACATCCCCCGGCTCCGTTCCCGCCCTTCTGCCCGCTACTGTTTTGCGAGAGTCGTTTTGCGTTTGGTTGTCCTTCCTTGCCCGGTTTTCTTGCTGCTTGCCACCTTGACTTTGGATTTGACTGTTGTGTGCCTTGGCGCATCTGCCTTTTTCACCGCGGATTTTTTGGCAATCGGCTTTATGGTTTTCCTTGTTGTCTCTTGCGCGACAGATGCCGCAACCATAGGCTTGTGCGCTGTTTTTTCAGAGGGTTTTGGCGTTGACGCCGCCCTGGCTTTGGCGGCCACGCGGACCGTGCCCGCTTCCTGTTCCGCCAGCACGAAGTCGATACGGTTCGATTCCAGGTCTGCCCTGACGAGTTTCACCCGCAGGCGGTCGCCCAGACGGAAGCGTTTGCCAGACCGCTCGCCCAGCATCTGGTGCTTGACCGGGTCAAACTGGAAATAGTCCGCGCCCAGGTCGGAGACGTGCACCAGACCTTCCACATACACGGTATCCAGCGCCACAAAAATACCGAAGGCCGTCACGGCGGAAATGGTGCCCGCAAAAACTTCCCCCACGCGCCCCTGCATGTAATAGCACTTGAGCCAGTTCTGCACATCGCGCGTGGCTTCGTCGGCGCGACGCTCGGTCTGCGAGCAGGCAAGGCCGATCGCTTCCCAATTTCCCGGCGGCTGGTAGTGCTCCCCCGCCAGCGCAGCCTTGATCGCGCGATGCACCAGCAGATCGGGATAGCGGCGGATGGGCGAGGTGAAATGCGTATAGTGCTCATAGGCCAGACCGAAATGCCCCACGTCTTCAGGGCTGTACATCGCCTGCTTCAAAGAGCGCAGCATCACCGTTTGCAGGAGTTGCGCATCCGGGCGTTCCTTGACCTGCTCCAGAAGGCGCGCGTAATCCTGAGCCTTCGGCGTTTCTCCCCCGCCCAAAGACAATCCGAATCCCGCGAAAAACTGGCGCAGATTGCCCAGTTTTTCACTGTTGGGTCCTTCATGCACGCGGAAAAGACAGGGCTGTTTGCGCGCAATCAGAAAATCCGAGGCACAGACATTCGCCGCCAACATGCACTCTTCAATCACGCGGTGCGCATCGTTTCGCACCACCGGCACGATGCGCTCTATCTTGCCTTCGTCGTTGAACTCCATCTGCGTTTCTATGGTCTCGAACTCAATCGCGCCGCGCTTGCTGCGCGCCTTCGCCAGAATCTGGAAGAGCCTGTAGAGTTGCTGCATCTGTGGCTGCAGGGCCTTGTGGACATCCGTTTCCGGCGTGGCCGCACCGGAAAGCCAGCTCCAGACCTGATCGTAAGTCAGCCGTGCGTGCGAGCGGAAAACAGCGGGGTAAAAGCGATAATCCTTGATGATGCCCGCTGTGGTGATGCTCATGTCGCAGACCATCGCCAGCCGCTCCACTTCCGGATTGAGCGAACAAATGCCATTCGAGAGTTTTTCCGGCAACATGGGAATCACCCGGCGCGGAAAATAAACGGAGTTGCCGCGCGCCTGAGCTTCCACGTCCAGCGCCATGCCCGGCTTCACGTAATGGGAAACGTCGGCAATCGCCACCACCAGCCGCCAGTTGCGTCCGGCTTTTTCGCAATAAACGGCGTCATCAAAATCGCGGGCCGTCTCACCGTCTATCGTCACCAGCGGCAGGGCGCGCAAATCCTCGCGCCCTTTCAGGTCACTTTTTTTCACCTTGTCCGGCAATCTGGCGTTTTCCGCCTGCACTGCTTTCGGAAACTCAAAGGGCAGATCATGCTTCCGCAAGGCGATTTCGATTTCCATGCCTGGATCGGCGTAGTTGCCCAATATTTCCACCACACGCCCAACCGGTTGTGTGTGCTTGTCCGGTTGTTCAACGATGTCTACCATGACCACCAGCCCGTCCGTGAGCGCCTTCTTTTTTCCCCTTTTTTCCGGCGTAATCAGGATATCCTGGGTAATACGGCGATTTTCCGGTATCACACAAACGACACCGTGCTCCAGCCGTACCCGTCCCACGAGGCGCGTGTTGACGCGATCCGTTACCTCCACGATCGTGCCCTCCGGGCGTCCTCTGCGATCCGTGCCCGTTACCCGCGCCAGCACCAGGTCGCCATGCAGCACCTTGCTCATTTGACGTTCGGAAAGAAAAAGATCGGCGCTGCCATCATCGGGAATCAGAAAACCAAAGCCGTCAGGATGTCCCTGTACCCTGCCCGCCACGAGGCTTGCCCGCTCCGGCAGAATGTAGGCATCCCTGCGATTGCGCAAAAGTTGCCCTTCCCGCTCCATTGCCCGCAGGCGACGCAAAAACATTTCCCGCTCTTCGGGCAAGATATCCATCAAATCCGCCAGTTGTGAAAAATCCAGCGGACGTCCTTCCGCCTCCAGCATCTGCGTCAAATACTCGCGTGAAGGCAAAGGGAAGGGATAACGCTGTGATTCCCGCTCAAAAAACGGATCGGCGCGCCGAATCCTTGAAGTTTTCCTTGACATGATTCCTTTTTTTCCGTATAATGCGCCGCTTCTTCACCTAGCCCAGGTGGCGGAATTGGTAGACGCGCTGGTTTCAGGTACCAGTGCCGCAAGGCGTGGAGGTTCGAGTCCTCTCCTGGGCACCATCCAGTAATCCGAAGCAGTCCGATAAAGACCGGAAAACCCAATAAAATCAAGGCTTACGGTCTTTTTCTTGTCCGGCGCAGTACGATAAAATCCTGTTGCATCCGGGGACGTGTAGGGACATAATTAGGGACGTTTTTTGTGTCTTGGAAAGGACGTCCCCAAAATGCTGACCGATACCGCCGTGAAAAGCGCCAAGCCGGGCGCGAAGCCCGTGAGACTCTACGACAGTGGGGGATTATATCTTGAAGTTTCGCCAGCGGGCGGGAAACTCTGGCGGATGAAGTGTTATTTCAGGGGCAAGGAAAAACGGCTTTCGCTGGGTCGGTATCCGGGAATCGGCTTGCGGGAAGCGCGCGAACGGCGCGACGAAGCCCGCAAGATGCTGGCGGGCGGCAATGAGCCGCTATCCCCCAGACAAGCCGCCAAATTTGAGCAGGAAAAGGCGCAACAGGCATTGCTTGTGGAAGAGGCCAATACTCTCTTGAACGTGGCGCGGGATTGGCGCGAAGTATGGCAAACCTATGTCGCGCCGACAACCAACAAAAGCGTATGGGCGAATCTGGAGCGCAACATCTTCCCCGACCTGGGCGCGATGCCTATTGCGAGCGTGACAACCGGCGTGCTGCTTGCCACCTTGCGAAAACTCGAAGCGGCGGGCAAGGGCGACACCCTGCGCAAGGCAACGGGGGCGCTGAACCTGCTTTTCAAGTGGGCAAAGCGCAACGGGCGGGGCGTTACCGAGAATCCCGTGGATTTTGACCGATACACCTTCAAGAAGTTTGAAACCACCAATCACCCCGCAATCATTGACCTTCCCGGCATTGCCCGGCTGCTGCGCAACATAGACGCCTATCATGGCAAACTGCCGGGGGTAAGTGCTGCCCTGCGGCTTGCCCCGCTTCTCTTCCAGCGCATTGGCGAACTGCGGACGATGAAATGGGCTGATCTCGATCTTGACGGGCAAGAACCCGAATGGAATTATTTTGTCACCAAAATCAAGGTGGAGCATAACGTGCCGTTGGCGCGGCAAGCCGTGGAAATCCTGAAGGAATTACACCCCATGACAGGCGGCGGCGAATACGTTTTTCCGAGTTTCCGCACAGGCCGCCCCATTTCCGACGCGGCAATCAATACCGCGTTGAAGACAATGGGGTATGACACGCAAAAAGAAATGACCGGGCACGGCTTCCGGGCAATCGGTTATACCCACTTGCGGCAAACGTTGCGTTATCCCGCCGACATTGTGAACTTCCAGTTATCGCAC
>JAISWQ010000103.1 GCA_031271025.1 Zoogloeaceae bacterium
TTAAAACGCGCGCCCATTTCATTCAGGCAACGGGCATTGCTGCCGCATGACCACGGCGTTTGTGTACCCGCACGCGCCGCGTATTCCCACTCCGCTTCCGTCGGCAGACGATAACGTTCACGCCCCGCGGAACCATCCCGTCCCTCACGCGCGTTCAACCTGTCGATAAACTCAAGAATCCTGTTGTATGACACATATCCCACCGGCTTGTCATCCCCCAGAAAAGCAGAGCGGCTATTCCCCTGCTGCATCGGCTCATCCCCCATCACCGCCCGCCATTGCTTCTGCGTCACCTCGTACTTCCCCAGCCAGAACGGCGCACTGATCTCCACTTCATGCTGCGCCTTGCCGTCACTCCACTTTTCATCTGACCAACATTCCGCATTCCCCTTGGCATTGGGGTCATCACAACCCATTCTGAACCTGCCCCCCGGCAGACGTACAAATACCAGCCCCAACTCCGTCGTCCGCTCCGAAAACGGCGCGGGTTCCTCCGGGACTGGACGGTCAGCCTGCAATAACCGTATCTCTTCCGCGTACTTTGCGTCCAGAGCCGCGAGTTTTTGGCGCTCCGTGCGAAGAATTTCATAAAGACGGTCGATTTGGCGTGCTTCCATGCTGGGGTAGAGATCAAACCAGTATTGCTGTTCGGTATCGTCCATTGATTCTGTTTTCAAAAGTAGGTCTACAAGCTCGGCATGTGCGGACAGCATGGTTGCGGCCACTCTGAAATGTCGACCTTTGTACTCCAGATTCTTCCAGATGGGGACGGCATCCGAAGCAGGCGTTTGCTGTGCCGCCGCGCGAAAATGCGCCTCTCTGTCCGACCAGGGATAGGTCTCTCCGCGCACACTCCCGGAAAATACCAGCCCCAACAGCAATATCCACAAACTCCGGCGCATGTTCAACCTCCAGCCTTCAGGCATTCAAACAGTTGGAAATGACTCCCATTCTGGCCAAATTGGCGACACGCCAGCTTGCTGTGAAGGCGGCGATACTGAACCGCGGCATGTTGCTCTCTGAAACGCCATGCCGACTGGTGGCCTGGGTTCACCAGGAAATGTATGCCGACTTGGCGCTTTTCCGGCGGCAGCCAGCAGAAAGGCGAGCGGCCTTCGCGCGTGAAGTGTTCAGTGCTCTTCTGCCGGAAGGCTATTTTGGCATGACGGATTTCGACATCTACAAAAAAGGCGATGTAAAGCCAGACGATACCGTCGCAACAGCGGATGGTGCCCGGAACGGGGGTCGAACCCGTATGCCTTTCGGCTCCGGATTTTAAGTCCGGTATGTCTACCAATTTCATCATCCGGGCGAGGAGGGGATCGCCTGTGCCATTGGCAGAACAGGCGGGCTGCGCGGATTCTGCCTTGTTCGTCTTTTCCCTGTCAAGAAAACGGAACTCGGCAAGGGCAATTGCAGTGGCGGGAATTTCGTCATTGTGAGGCGCAAGGCGATGAAGTCATCCAGAAAAACGCATGGATTGCCACGGGCTTCTCGCCCCTCGCAATGACGAAAATTGGGGACGAACTACCCTCAACCGACCGTTTCGATTGCGCCCGAATCAGCGCGCGCAAGTGCAAAATCCCGCATGAAGGCAACGAGCGCCTGCACCGCCGCCAGCGGCACGGCGTTGTAGAGCGAGGCGCGGATGCCGCCAACGAATTTGTGCCCTTTCAGACCGATGAACCCGGCAGCTTCGCTGGCGCGCACAAATTCCGCTTCCAGTTCCAGCGTGGGCAGGGTGAAGGGAATATTCATCCGGGAACGGTATTCAGGCAGGACAGGATTACGATAAAAACCGTCGCTCGCGGCGATTGCCGCATAAAGATGATCGGCCTTTTCCTTGTTTTGAGCCGCAATGGCAGCCAGCCCGCCCTGCCGTTTCAACCATTGGAACACCAGCCCCGCCGCGTAAATGGCAAAGGTCGGCGGGGTGTTGAGCATGGAACCGTTTTTCGCCTGCATCCTGTAATCCAGGAGTGCGGGGGTTTGCGCGGAAGCCTTTCCCAGTAGATCGTCACGGATTATCACCAGGGTGAGTCCGGCTGGACCGATGTTTTTCTGCGCCCCGGCATAGAGTAGGCCAAAGCGGGAAAGCGCCATCGGGCGGGAAAGAAGGTGCGAACTCATGTCAGCCACCAGCGGCACGTTGCCCACTGCCGTTGCCAGCGCCGTGATGCTCTCCTCAAAGAGTTCCACGCCGTGTATGGTTTCGTTGGTGCATAGATGCAGGTAGGCAGCATCGGAGGACAAGCGCAAATCCCGCACGGCGGGCAAACCGATGAAGGGTTCGCGGGCAGAAACGATCCGCACATTGCCCAGCCGCGCCGCTTCCTTCGCGGCTTTTTGCGACCAGGCTCCCGTCACCAGATAATCCGCGCTGCCGCCTTGCAGCAGGTTCAGGGGCGCCTGCGTAAATTGCAGCGTCGCG
Source organism: Zoogloeaceae bacterium (assembly GCA_031271025.1). Classification (GTDB taxonomy): domain Bacteria; phylum Pseudomonadota; class Gammaproteobacteria; order Burkholderiales; family Rhodocyclaceae; genus Azovibrio. The sequence goes on from JAISWQ010000103.1 coordinate 2,432, forward strand.
CCGCCTTGCAGAAAGAGCACCCGATAGTTTCGCGGCAGGTTCAGGAGTTCGCGCAAATCCGCTTCAGCGCCCTCGATCACGCGGGTAAAAGCCTTGCTGCGATGGCTGATTTCCATGACGCTCGCACCGGCTTCCTGCCATTCGGGCAGCTCGGACTGCATCTGTTCGAGGACTTCCGTCGGCAGCGCGGCGGGGCCGGCGCTGAAATTCCAGAGGCGGGACATGGTGGGGAGACTCCTTTTTTTCGCCCTTTTCGGGCCGCAAGTTCATTAAAAGTTCATGGTTCTTCTTGGCGCAACCACCGTTCCTTCCCACCTTCGCAATGACGAGGGCGAGGGAGAGCACGCCGGGAGAAGCGCGTTTTACACGTTTTCCTCACCTTCGCCGGTTTCTGTCTTTTGCGCTTCCGTGCTGCCGTCCGCTTCCGCGCTTTCTTCCGCGTCCCCGGTTTCCGCTACTTTTTCGAGCCCCGAGAGTTTTTCGCCCGCATCCAGTGCGATCAGGGTGACGCCTTGTGTCGTGCGTCCCAGTTCGCGGATTTCGGAAACACGGGTGCGGATCAATACGCCGCCGGTGGTGATCAGCATCACCTCGTCTTCATCCGTGACCAGCTTGGCGGCGACAATCCTGCCGTTGCGTTCGGAAGAGGCAATCGCCATGACCCCCTGCGCACCCCGGCTGGAGCGGCGAAAATCGCCAAGGCGGGTACGTTTGCCGTAACCGTTTTCAGTCGCCACCAGCACGGTTTCCGCTTCGCTTGTTGCGACGAGCAGCGCAATGACGCTCCGTCCTTCCGGCAGATTCATGCCGCGCACGCCGCGCGTCTTGCGTCCCATTGGGCGTACCTGATCCTCACCGAACCAGACCGCCTTGCCGCCGTCGGAAACCAGCACCACGTCGCTCGTGCCGGTGGTCAGTTCCGCGCCAACCAAGTAATCTCCTTCGTCCAGATCCACGGCGATGATGCCGGCCTTGCGCGGATTGGCGAAATTGGCAAGCGATGTCTTTTTCACCACGCCCTGAACCGTGCAGAGGAAAACGTAGCGGTCATCGGAGAATTCCTTGACCGGCAGGATGGCGTTGATTTTTTCGCCTTCTTCCAGCGGGAAAAGATTGACGATGGGCTTTCCACGCGAACCACGGGAACCCTGTGGGGCTTCGTAAACCTTGAGCCAGTAACAGCGCCCCCGGTTGGAAAAACAAAGGATGTAATCGTGGGTATTGGCCACGAACAAGGCGTCGATGAAATCATCCTCCTTCATCGTCGTCGCCTGCTTGCCGCGTCCGCCCCGGCGCTGGGCACGATAATCGTCCAGCGGCTGCGACTTGATGTAGCCCGTGTGCGAGAGCGTCACCACCAGATCCTGCGGCGTGATCAGGTCTTCCATATCCAGATCCTGGGCATCGGTGACGATTTCCGAGCGGCGTTTGTCGCCGAACTGTTCACGCACCGCAGTCAATTCCGTGACGATGATTTCGGTAATGCGCGCCGGTTTGGCGAGGATGTCCAGCAAATCGGCGATCTTCGCCATCGTTTCCCGATATTCGGCCACGATCTTGTCCTGCTCCAGCCCGGTCAGGCGTTGCAGGCGCATTTCCAGGATCGCCTGCGCCTGAGCGTCGGAAAGACGATAGCCCTCTGCGGAAAGGCCGAATTCCGGCGCGAGACCATCGGGACGGGAAGCGTCGGCACCGGCGCGGGCGAGCATTTCTTCCGCCACGCCGCTCTTCCAGTAGCGGGACATCAGCCCGCGTTTGGCTTCCGGCGGCGTTGGCGCGGCCTTGATGAGCGCGATGATTTCGTCCACGTTGGAGAGCGCAACCGCCAGACCTTCCAGAATATGCCCGCGTTCCCGCGCCTTTTTGAGTTCAAATACCGTGCGCCGGGTGACAACCTCGCGCCGGTGGGCGAGGAAACATTCCAGCATCTGTTTCAGATTCAGCAGGCGCGGCTGGCCATTGACCAGCGCCACCATGTTGATGCCGAAGGTATCCTGCAACTGCGTCATCTTGAAGAGATTGTTCAGGACGACTTCCGGCACTTCCCCCCGTTTCAGTTCGATGACCAGCCGCATCCCGGATTTGTCGGATTCATCCTGAATATGGGAAATGCCTTCGATGCGTTTGTCGTTGACCAGTTCGGCCATCTTTTCCTGCAAGGTCTTCTTGTTGACCTGATAGGGTAGCTCATCGACGATGATTGCCTGCCGTTCGCCCTTGCCAATCTCCTCGAAGTGGGTTTTCGCCCGCATCACCACGCGCCCGCGTCCGGTGCGATAGCCTTCATGCACGCCCTTCAGGCCATGAATCAGTCCCGCCGTGGGGAAATCCGGGGCGGGAATGAAGCGGATCAGGTCTTCCAGATCGAGTTCCGGGTTTTCCAGCAGCGCCAGGCAGCCCGCGATGACTTCATTCAGGTTGTGCGGCGGGATATTGGTGGCCATGCCGACCGCGATGCCGGAAGAACCATTGATGAGCAGTTCCGGCAGACGGGTTGGCAGCACCACCGGCTCTTGCAGGGTGCCATCGTAGTTGGGGACGAAATCGACCGTTTCCTTGTCGATGTCTTCCAGCAACTGGTGGCCGATCTTCGCCATGCGAATTTCGGTATAACGCATGGCGGCAGGGTTGTCGCCGTCGACCGAGCCAAAGTTCCCCTGCCCATCCACCAGCGTGTAGCGCAGGGAAAAATCCTGCGCCATGCGGACGATGGTATCGTAAATGGCGGAATCGCCGTGCGGATGGTATTTCCCCATGACCTCGCCGACGATACGGGCGGATTTCTTGTGCGCCTTGTTCCAGTCGTTGCCTGCCTCATACATGGCAAAAAGCGCGCGCCGATGTACGGGCTTCAGGCCATCCCGCACATCCGGCAGGGCGCGTCCCACGATCACGCTCATCGCGTAATCGAGATAGGAACGGCGCATTTCGTCTTCAAGACTGACGGGAAGGGTTTCCTTGGCGAATTGTTGAGCTTCCATAGCGCGATATGCAGGCGCAGACGCAGAAAAAAACGGTGCACGCCCTGTAGACGAAAGGTGCGATTCTAGCACGTACCCGTGCCGCGCTCACTCTGTTCGAGTCTGTACAGGCAGTATCGTATCGAAGGAACGCTGGCGCAAAGCGGACGGCAGCGGCGTTCTGGCGACCGCTTCACGCAGGATTTCCAGCGCCAGCACATCCAGCCGCGCGTTGCCGGAACTTTCCTGCACCTGGATACTGAAGTGTCCTAGGCGCCATTCCAGACGCACCCGCACCAGCCCGCTGGTCATGTTGGCCCTGGCCCGGAAACGCCCGGAAATGCCCAATGCACTGCGCCCCAGGGCATAGCGGTATTCCCGCAGGACATCCTCGGTGATTTCCGTCTGTTCCACCCCGACGGGCGCGGCAGCTTCCCCTGCCACGAAACCTGCGCCGGTGTCGGAAACCCGTGTCCCGTCTGCCTGCACGTCTGAAGAATGCGCCACGGTCTCTGGGGGGCTGTCCGCAGCGGCGGCGGCTGTTTCCCCCCCTTTTCCGGTAGGCGCTGTCAGTTTCGCTTTGACCGCAGGTACGGTCAACACCTGTGTTTTTTCAACCCTCGCCGGTTTGCTTTTCACGCGAGGAGAGGGAGGGGATTGCCGTGCAGGGGTTGCCTGTTGGGGAGGAGGCTGTTGCCGCGTGCTTTCTGTCGTATCGCGGCTGCTTTTTCCGGCACTCCCAGGCGTGCCTGAAAAACGTACCGACAACGGCGATCCCGGCTGCGCGGCGGACGGGGTGGGTTCCCGCAGGCACCCCAGCACCAGACCATGCGCCATGAGCGACGCCGCCAACGCCAGAACGAGTACGCAGCCCCCATGCTCTGGGCCGGATGGCGGAGGGGCAGGGCGCGCAGGCTTCATTTTGCTGTGACAACAGGCAAGGACAGGAACCGCACGGTTTTTGCCCTCGCTCAAATCCGCCAGGATTCCACCGGCAGGGAAAGGCCGGAGAGACCGATAATGGTTTCGCGCACGGAATGGGCATTGCCGCTGGTAGCAAGGGTAAGATGCCCTTGCCCGCCCAGATGACTCTCGCTGCGCAGGCGGTGCTCCACCTGACAGGCGACCGCTTCGCCGGTATCCACGATATGGGCGTCTTTCGGCAGACGGGCAGCAATCGCCGCGCGCACCCAGGGATAATGCGTGCAGCCCAGCACCACCACATCCGCGCCTGCGGCCACCAGAGGCGGGATGTATTCATCCAGCAGGGCATTCACTCTGGCGCTCATCGCGCCTTCTGCCTCGATTGCGTCGGCAAGTCCGGGGCAAGGTTGGGCAATCACCCGTATCGCGCCCGCGTGGTCACGCACCAGACGCTGAAAACGGCCACTGGAAAGCGTGCGCACAGTCGCCAGCACACCGACAACGCCTGTTTTGGTCAGTGCTGCTGCTGGTTTTACCGCTGGCTCCAGAGCGACTACCGGCACCCGCACCGTTTCCCGCACCACTTCCGCGGCTGCCGAGGTTGCCGTGTTGCAGGCGATCAGCACTGCCTTTGCACCTCTGGCGACCAGAGCCAACGCGATTTTCCGGCTGCGCGTCTGGATAAAGGCTTCGCTGCGATGGCCGTAAGGTAGAAAGCGGGTATCGGCAAAATAGACGAAGTTCTCGCGCGGCAAACGCGCCCGCAAGGCAGAAAGCACCGTCAGCCCCCCCAGGCCGGAATCAAAGATGCCGACAGGTTGGCGGAAATCGGAGCGCGTGGCGGACATGAAGCACAGAACGACAGGAAAAGGACGTGGAGTATAGGCCGAGCGAAAAACGAAAGGTAGTACAAAGTCACAGACATGCCGCCAGAACAGCAGGACCATGTGCCGACGATGCGCCGGATTCCAGGCTGTAATGCAAGGGGGCAATCAAAAGTGACGGAAACAATTGCACGGGTCTTCGGCCCTCGCAATGAAAAAGCTGGGGGCATGCAGGCTAAAATATACGCCCTTTTTCTTTTTGGAAACGGATGGTTTTGCAATGTTGTTCGCTCCCCGAAACTACGTGTCCGAATATACCCGCTGGTTCAACGAGCAGATGGCGCAGCACCCGGAGTGGCGCGCGGCGCAGCAGGCGGGTTACGCCATTGGCTGGGAAGCGCCCCGCGATCCAGAGGCCGAAACCGGCTTTGCCGCCGCGCGGGAAGCGCAAAAGCCCTATCCCTACGACGTGAATTTTCCCGGAAACTGAACGCAGCGGCTGGAGGGTTTTTTACACGCTGTAGCGGAAGACAGGAATCCCGCCCCGAACATGTTTTCGGGGCGGGATTTTTTTGTCTGGTTCAACTTCGGCGGGGGATTGTTTTTTTTCGCTTTCGGAAATTCCGGCGTCATGGGCGCTGGGGGGACGTCCGGTGGCGGTCTTTTTCCTTGCGGGGGTCGGTGTGGCGGCGCAAATCTTCGCGCAGGTCGCGTTGGCGGGAACAATCCTGGGCGTTTGCCGTGTTGTTGTCCTGGCATTGGCGCAAGGCTTTCATGCGTTTTTTGTGTTCTTCCTTTTGTTCCTTGTCATCGCATTTCCAGGCTTCGCGTACCTGTTGGCGCAGGCGTTCCCGTTCCTCGCCGGAAAGCGCGCGCCGGTCAGGTTCCGCCTGCGCGGGCGCAAGAATGGCAAAAGTGGCGAGGAGCGGCAGGAGGCGGCAGAGCGATAGCGGTTTCATGGGGGCTATTGTCCGGCAAAACCTGGAGGTGTCCTGCCCTCAAGTTGTAACAAGCTGTTAGGCGTTTGCCGTCAGTCTGTGCGTCTGGCGGTACACTGGCGGCATTTTTTCAACGGGGGAGAAACACCATGAGTGGACGCACTCAGGAGCGCCAGCAGCGCCTTCTGGTGGTGGATGACGATTTGCGCCTGCGCGATCTGCTTCAGCGTTATCTGGGCGAGCAGGGCTACGAGGTGCGCGCCGCGCCGGAAGCGTCGCAGATGGACAGACTCCTGCAACGGGAATACTTCGATCTGATGGTGTTGGATCTGATGCTGCCCGGCGAGGATGGCCTGACGATCTGCCGCCGTCTGCGGGGGCAGGGGAATCCCATGCCCATCATCATGTTGACGGCGCGGGGCGATGAAATCGACCGTATCGTGGGGCTGGAAATGGGGGCGGATGATTATCTGCCCAAGCCTTTCAATCCACGCGAACTTCTGGCGCGCATTCAGGCGGTTTTGCGCCGTCAGGGCGCGCGTCCGGCGGGGTCTCCGGCGGCGACACCCGGTATGGTGCGCTTTGGCGGCGTCAAGGTGGATTTGAGCGCGCGTACCCTGAGCCGTTCCGGTGAGCAGCAGACGCTCACCACCGGAGAATTTGCCGTGCTGGCGGTGCTTTTGCAGCATCCTCGCCAACCCCTGTCGCGCGACCAGTTGATGACTCTGGCGCGGGGACGCGAGCATGGCCCCTTCGATCGCGCCATCGACGTGCAGGTTTCCCGTCTGCGCAAGCTGGTGGAACCCGATCCGACCAAGCCGCGCTATCTGCAAACGGTCTGGGGATTGGGCTATGTCTTCGTCCCGGATGATGAGCCGGATGTGGCGGCGCAAGGGGATTGAATCAGGCGGAACGACGACAATGTGCGCAAAAAAGCCCCGTTCGTTGTTGACCCATGTGTTTGTGCTGGCGATTCTGCTGGTGGTGGCGACCAATCTTTCCTGGTGGCTGATCCTGCGGCTGGATACGTCGCGTCCGCGCGCCTTTGCTGAATTTTCCGCGAGCGTGGTCAATCTCGTGCGCTCGGCCTTGACCGCCAGTGCGCCGGAATTGCGGCCTCAGCTTTTGCAGGATTGGTCGGCGCAGGAAGGAATCCGCATCCTGCCGCTGGACGCGGGCGATGTGGTGGAACCGTTTGCCGAGGGCTTTCATCAGGCGGTGCGCGACGAAATGCGGAAGATACTGGGGACGCAGACGCAATATACGCTTGCCGTCAATGGCGAGGCGGGTATCTGGATCAGTTTTGCCCTGATGCCGGGCGGCGCGGACGATTTCTGGCTGATTTTGCCGCGTGATCGCGCGCACGGAATGATCTCTTGGCACTGGCTGGGCTGGGCGGCGCTTTCGGCCCTGCTTTCGCTCGTTTTCGCTTGGGGACTGGCGGCGAAGGTCAATCGTCCCCTGCGCCGCATGGCGCAGGCGGCGCGGCTGGTTGGGCGCGGCAAAACGCCCGCGCCCCTGCCGGAAGAAGGCACGGAAGAACTGGCCTTGTTGGCGCAGGCTTTCAATCGCATGTCCCGTGATCTGGAATACAACGAGCAGGAGCGGGCGGAAATTCTCGCGGGCATTTCGCATGATTTGCGCACGCCGTTGACACGCTTGCGGCTGGAAGTCGATCTGAGCCTGCCGGAAGGCGCGGCCTATGCCGGCATGGTGGCGGACATCGCGCAGATGGACGCCATCATTGCCCAGTTTCTGGATTACGCGCGTGGCGGGGAGGAGGAAACGCCAACGTCCTGCGATCCGCGCGCCTTGCTGGAAGAAGTCCGCGCCCATGAGGAGGCGATCCAGCGTCCCCTGTGTTTGCAACTGGAGGATTCCTTGCCGCTCCTGCCCCTGAAAATCCGGGCGGTGCGACGCGCCCTGGGCAATCTGGTGGATAACGCCTGGAAATATGGCGCGCAGCCGGTGACGCTGTTGGCACGGGTGGAGGCCGGATTCTTGTGGCTGGGCGTGGCGGATTGCGGCGCGGGAATTCCGGTCGCGGCGCGGGAGCGCCTGAAACAGCCTTTTACCCGCCATGAATCCGCGCGCAGCAATGCCGGCGGAACCGGTCTGGGGTTGGCGATCGTGGAGCGGGTGGCGCGGGATCACGGCGGAATGCTGGAACTTGTGCAGAATCCGGAGGGCGGGGGGCTGCTCGCGTGGCTGAAACTGCCATTGACATAACGGATTGCCGGTAGCGTATTCCGCGCTCTTTTTGGCAGAAACGAGCGCGGTGGGCAAGGGAAAAGGTGGGGTAAAATTCATATAAGTATTTGATTTCATTTTTTTTGCCAAGATTTTGTTTCAAATGTTCGTTTTTTTGTCTACTATGAAAACTGCATTTTGTGTTGCACGGCGAAACGCGGTTTCAAGACAGGGGTCTGAAAAGATGGGCATCAAACTGAAAATCTTTTGTTCCATTATGGTGATCGTCCTGGCGGTTGTGGTGCTGGGGATTGGCTTCAGTCTGATGGTGAGCCAGGAGCGTTTGCGCGCGACGCTGGAAAACGACATGACGCTGGTCGCGCGGCTGGCGTCCAAGATGGTTTCCAATCGTTTGATGCTTCTGAAAAGCGAGGCGCGCAGCGTCATCGTCGAGGTGCGCGATCTGCCGACGAAAGCCTTGCCCGAAGTCCTGGAGGTACAACTGGATCGCTACGATTACCTTGCCATTGCCGTGTTCGAGCGCGATGAGCTGGTGGTGGTGGTCGGCGACGAAGCCGTGGCGATGCCGGATCTCCGGGATGACACCTGGCGCCGCGCCGCCCTGGGGGGAGAAATCGTGATTTCGCCGCTGGAGTTGAATGGCGACAGTCTGGTGTTCAGGATTTATGCCAAGGTAGGGGATCGGGTACTGGCGTTCGTCGTGCCGGGATTGAGTTTTGCCGATTTGCTCGCGGAATTCCAGGTGCTGGGAACGGACAGTCTCATCTTCGTGCTGGGGGCGGACGGCAGCGTGCAGGCTTCCCCGGATCAGGAGGCGTTGCGGCAACACAGAAATTACGTGCATTCGGGAGACGGCAACTCCAGTTTCCAGGAAGTCGAAGCGAGCGCCCGGCGCATGATGGCCGGGGAATCCGGCGTGAGTTATTACACCTTCAACCATCTGGAGCGCATGTGCGCTTTTTTGCCTGTTCCCGGTTCGGAGGGCTGGTCGCTGGGGGTTGCGGTGTCGCTGAAGGACACCGCCCTGTACCGTACCCGGAATCTCCTGCTGTACACGGCTTTCGTACTGCTGTTGCTGGGGGTTCTGGCGGCGCTGTTTGCCACCCGCAGGCTGGTGCGGCCTTTCGATACCATCGCGCGCCAGAACGCCGAACTGGTGGAACTGAAGCAGGCTGCGGATCAGGCATCGGAAGCCAAGAGCCGTTTCATCGCCAACACCAGTCACGAGATTCGCACCCCCCTGAATGCCATCATCGGATTTTCCGAACTGGCGCTGGGCGAGAAAGACCTGCCGGGGGCCATCGGCACGCATCTGGAAAACATCTATGGCGCGGGGGTGGGGCTGCTGGGCATCATCAACGATCTTCTGGATATTTCCAAGATCGAGGCGGGCAAATTCGAGCTGGTTCCGGTCGAATACGATGTGCCGAGCATGATCAACGATACGCGCAGTCTCAATTTGCTCAGGATCGTCGACAAGCCGATACGCTTCCTGCTTTCCGTGGACGAGGATGTCCCTGCCCGGTTGCGGGGGGACGAAGTGCGGGTGAAGCAGATTTTCAACAATCTTCTGAGCAATGCGTTCAAATACACGCGGCAGGGTGAGGTGGAGTGGTCGATTTCGTGCCAATGGGAGGGCAACGCCGTGTGGTTGACGAGCCATGTCCGCGATACCGGGATCGGCATCCGCGAGGAGGATCTGGGCAAGCTCTTCGCAAGCTACAGTCAGGTGGATACCAAAAGCAATCGCAAGATTGAAGGCACGGGACTGGGGCTTGCCATCGCCAGACGGCTGGCGAACATGATGCAGGGGGACATCACGGTGCAAAGCCGCTACGGCGAGGGCAGCGTTTTTACCGTGCGCATTCGTCAGGAATTTGTTTCCGAGGTGGCAATTGGCGCGGAAGTGGCCAAAAATCTCAAGGGGTTCAAATATGTCCTGGGGAAACGCGAACGCACGGCGCGGCTGGTGCGCATCCGGTTGCCGGAGGCGCGCGTGCTGGTGGTGGATGACCTGCAAACCAATCTGGATGTGGCGCGCGGCATCATGAAACCCTACGGGATGCAGGTGGATTGTGTCCTGAGCGGCGCGGAAGCCATTCGCGCGGTGAAAGAGGAAAAGACGCGCTATGACGCCATTTTCATGGATCACATGATGCCGGAAATGGACGGCATCGAGGCGACGCGCCGCATTCGTGAATTGGGAACGGATTACGCGAAACAGCTTCCCATCATTGCCCTGACCGCCAACGCCATCGCCGGGAACGAGGCGATGTTTCTTGAGCACGGATTCCAGGATTTTCTCTCGAAACCCATCGATCTGCTGCTGATGGATGCTGTCCTCCGGCACTGGGTGCGTGACGGCGGCGCGCATCGTGCGGCGGAGGATTCCCCGGCGCAGGAAGCTGAAGAAGCTGAAACGCCGCCGCCGGAGACCGCGGAGACGCGGAACATGACGGAGGCTCTGCGTCACATCGACGGACTGGATTGGGAGGAAGGCTGCGCGCATCTGGGCGGCGACGCATCCGCCTATATCGAGATTCTGCGTTCCTGGCTGCGGCATACGCCGGAATTGCGCGAAAAAATCCAGACGCCGCAGGCGGAAACCCTGCCGGATTATGTGATTCATGTACACGGCATCAAGGGCAGCAGTTATGGCGTTGGCGCCAGACGTGTGGGCGTCTGCGCCGAGGCGCTGGAAGACGCCGCGCGCCACGGGGATATTGCGTTTGTGCGGGAAAAAACGCCTGAACTCCTGGCGCTTCTGGACGCGATGCTGCTGGCGATCACTGCGGTTTTCCAGAAGGCGGAAGCGGCGGATACGCGGGAATTCCGGGAAAAGCCGGATCCGGCTCTGCTGCGGACGATCTTCGAGGCCGCGCGTGATTACGACGAGGACGCCCTGAAGGCCGCGCTGGCGCGGCTGGAAACGTTTCATCATGCCGCGGAAGGGGAGGCGCTGGTGTGCTGGCTGCGGGAAGCCATCGAACATCTGGAATTTTCCGGGATACAGGAGCGTCTGAAAGGCGCGCTGGCGGCAGAGGATGAAGATTCACACAGGGAGACTGCATCATGAGTGAAGAAAACAGGCGGCAGAAAATCGCGGTGGTGGATGACAATATAACGAATCTTTCGATTTGCCGGAGTGTCCTGAAACCGTATTACGATGTCCATGTTCTGCCTTCCGCGCGGGAGCTGTTTGCGTTTCTTGAGCGTTTCATTCCCGATCTGATTCTTCTCGATATCGAGATGCCGGAAATGAATGGCTACGAGGCCATGCGCAAACTGCGGGAGGATTTTCGTTTTTCTGAAATCTCCGTGATTTTTCTGACCTCGAAGCGCGACGAGGGCAGTGAGCTGGAAGGGCTGACCCTGGGCGCCATCGATTACATTTTCAAACCCTTTTCGGCGCCTCTGCTCCTGAAACGCATCGAAAACCACCTGCTCATTCAGCGGCAGGGCAAATTGCTGGCCACCTACAACGAGCAATTGGTTGACATGGTGAACGAAAAAACGACGAAACTCATGGCCTTGCAGAACGCGATCACGGATGTGATCGCGGAACTGGTGGAGTTTCGTGACAGCAATACCGGGGGGCACATCTGGCGTACCCAGCAATACCTGCAATGCCTGATCGAAAAGATGCAGGAAAGCGGGGTTTATCGGCAAGAGGTCCTTGCCTGGGATCTGGAACATCTGATTCCCGCCGCGAAACTGCACGACGTTGGCAAAATCAGCATCAGCGACGCGATACTCAACAAGCCAGGAAAACTGACGCCGGAGGAATTCGCGGTCATGCAAACCCATGCCAGTCTGGGCATGGAGATCATCGACCGGATCGAGCGGGAGGCGAAAGATAATTCTCTGGAATATGCCCGGATCTTTGCGGGTTATCACCACGAAAAATGGGATGGCACGGGTTATCCGCATGGGTTGGGAGGCGAGCGTATTCCCTTGCTGGGGCGGCTGATGGCAATTGCCGATGTGTATGACGCCCTGATTTCCGCGCGTCCCTACAAGGAGCCGATGCCCCTGGAGAAGGCGCGGGAAATCATGCAAAACGGCAGGGGCGTACATTTCGATCCGCTCCTGATCGATGTTTTTTCCAGTATTTCCGGTGACTTCGAGGCGATTGCCCAGGAAAACCGCAGGACGAAACGCTCGCTCCTGTCTTGAGACGGTTCGGGACGCAGAATTTTTCTTCAAGGAGGTCAGGCATGAATCGGCTATTGAAATTCGCGCGGGCGCTGGGAATGGTCGTGGGACTGGGGCTTTCTGCCAGCGTTCCGGCGCAGGAGGTGGATACGCTTGCAAAAATCAGGGCGACAGGGGAAATGGTTCTGGGCGTCCAGGAATACGCCGTTCCCTTTTCCTATCTGGATCTGAATGGCAATTCAATCGGCTATTCGGTAACGTTGTGCCAGGGGGTCGCGGCGTTCATCCGCAAACAGTTTGCCATGCCAGGGCTTGCGCTGCGTTATCATTTTGTCAACAGGGGCATGCCGACCGAGGCGCTGAAAGCCGGAGAGGTCGATCTGGTGTGCAGTTCTTTCGGCAATACCACAAGACGACAGCAGGAAGTCGGGTTTTCCCTCAATTTCTTTTATTCCGGGCTGCGCATGTTGGTACGCCGGAATTCAAAGATCCAGAAATTCGACGATCTCAGCGGCAAGCGGCTGGTCGTGTCCATGGGGTCTACATCGGAGCAGGCGGTCCATCAGAAAATCGAGCGTGAGGGCTGGAAGGTCACGGTACTGCTTGGGAAAAACCATGCCGAGTCGTTTCGGATGGTCAGAAGCGGGCGTGCGGATGCCTTTGTGCTGGATGACGCATTGTTGGCAGGGATCATTGCGACTTCCCGCGATCCGAATGCCTATCGGATTACCGGGGAACCCCTGTGGGTGGAACCTTATGCCCTGATGCTGCGCAAGGGCGATACGGTGTTCAAGCGCGTGGTAGACAGCGCCTTGCGGGAAATGATGCGTTCCGGGAAAGTGGAGAAGATTTACGCGAACTGGTTCCTGGAGCCGCTGCCGCCAAGAGGGATCAAACTGAACATTCCGATGAGCGAATGGCTGAAGGACGCGCTGAAAAACCCCAGTGATCGGGGCGTGGAATAGCCATGGCACGTTTGTGAGTCTGCGAGAATCGCACGAAACCTGGCAAGGATGAGTTTACGATGAAAAAAACCCCGGACAGGGGGGAAGTCCGGGGTTAGCTTGCTTCTCTGTTGAAGTTGGAGGTTACTTCAATGTGTCTTGGCCTTCGGTTGGTTTGAAAGCGTCGACGGAAGCCATTTTGTCGCAAAGGCGACCGTAAAGCCAATGAGTTCTCTAAATTTTCTGGATAGTGAAAAACTATGCTGGGGATCAACGACATGTCCGCCGGAAAGACAAGGGCAGGGAGTTGGCACAGGGGGCGGCCTTTCGTTCGCGGGAGACCTCATGCTGGGCGCACCAAAAAAAACGAGCCAGCGAAATCTCGCTGGCTCGTCGATGCTGGCGGAGTGGACGGGACTCGAACCCGCGACCCCCGGCGTGACAGGCCGGTATTCTAACCAACTGAACTACCACTCCAGATACGCAGATACGTTGCACTTTTGCGTGCAGCGCACCGTAAAACGGTGGCGTCCCCACGGGGATTCGAACCCCGGTTATCGCCGTGAAAGGGCGGTGTCCTAGGCCTCTAGACGATGGGGACCCTGAACAACTTTGTGACTGCTGACTGCTTCTTCTCGATGGTGGAGGTAAGCGGGATCGAACCGCTGACCTCTTGCATGCCATGCAAGCGCTCTCCCAGCTGAGCTATACCCCCGTCGAAAGAGGTGCGCATTATAGGTAGGCCCTCTGGACTTGTAAAGCGTTTTTTCATCGAAAGGCGTAGTCAAAAAGAGGCGGAAACAAGGAAGAAACCTTGCCATTGTGAGGCGCGCAGCGACTCGGCAATTCATGCGATCTGTACAGGCTGGAGACACGTCCCCAGAGGTTCGACATGGTTGTGGTACGGGCGTTCAAACGCAAAAACCGGAGCCGTTCGCTTGCCGCGAAGGATTCCGGTTCTTCTGAAACATTGGTCGGGGCGGCGGGATTCGAACTCGCGACCCCTTGCACCCCATGCAAGTGCGCTACCAGGCTGCGCCACGCCCCGACGAAGGCGCGCATTATAGTCATCCACCCGATGGCGTGCAAGCAATTTTCGGCGCTTGGCTTATGGGCATTCCTCATTGACAAGCAGAGGAGCACCTCCTAACATCATCAGGCTTGCGCCTGGCCATTCCCTGCTGCAAGGCACAAGGCGGCTTCGCCACATTCATTCATTCCACAATATACAAAGGAGACTTCCCTATGTCTGTCAAACCCCCTGTTCGCGTTGCCGTAACCGGCGCTGCCGGCCAGATTGGTTACAGCCTCTTGTTCCGCATTGCCTCTGGTGAAATGCTGGGCAAGGACCAACCCGTCATTCTGCAACTTCTGGAAATTCCCAACGAAAAAGCACAGAATGCCCTGAAGGGCGTCATCATGGAACTGGACGATTGTGCTTTTCCGCTTCTGGCGGGCGTCGTGGCAACCGACGATCCCAATGCAGCCTTCAAGGATGCGGATATCTGCCTGCTGGTTGGCGCCCGTCCACGCGGCCCCGGTATGGAACGTGCCGATCTGCTGCAAGCCAACGGTGCGATCTTCACCGTACAGGGCAAGGCCATTGCCGAGAACGCCCGGGAAGACGTGAAGGTATTGGTTGTCGGCAATCCCGCCAACACCAACGCCTATATTGCCCGTGCCGCCGCGATCAAGGTGGGGCGCACCCATCCCGCCAACTACCATGCCATGCTGCGTCTGGATCACAACCGGGCGCTCACGCAACTGGCGCAAAAAACAGGCCGTCCGGTTGCCTCGCTCAAAAAGCTCGTGGTCTGGGGCAACCATTCGCCCTCCATGTATGCCGATTACCGCTTTGCCACCGCCAACGGCGACTCCGTGAAGGCGCTCATCAACGATGATGCCTGGAACAATGACGTTTTCCTGCCCACGGTGGGTAAGCGTGGCGCGGCGATTATCGACGCACGCGGTCTTTCTTCCGCCGCTTCTGCTGCCAACGCTGCCATCGACCACATTCATGATTGGGTGCTGGGTTCCGACGACTGGGTGACATTGGGCATTCCCGCTCCTGCCGACAACGGCTATGGCATTCCCGAAGGTCTGGTCTTTGGTCTGCCCTGCGAATGCAAGGGGGGGAAATTTTCCCTCATCAAGGGGCTGGAAATCGACGCATACGCAAAAAGCAAAATCGCCGCGACGCTGAAGGAACTGGAAGATGAACGCGCCGCGGTGGCGGACATGCTGAAATAAGCTTTTTGTTCCAACCCTTTGTGGAGGATGGCGCGACTGACATTGTTGCGCCCATGCCTTTTCCTTCTGACTCAGGGAAGAAGGAAGATGGCATGACGTTTCCTCCAGAACCGTCATTGCGAGGTGCAAAGCGACGAAACAATCCAGAAAATGCATGGATTGTCACGGGGCTGACGTCCCTCGCAATGACAAAAATGGGAGGACGAACTCCCCCCTCAACCAACATTTGGGATTGCGCGCCGTTCTTGTTTTCATTGCGCGCGCAGGAGATGGCTCGGATAGAATAAGCAGCTTTTCCGCTCACCCCTTGTCATCATGATCCGCACCCGTTTCGCTCCCAGTCCCACTGGCTTTCTTCATATCGGCGGCGCGCGTACCGCGCTGTTTTCCTGGGCTTATGCCCGTCATCACGGCGGTAAATTTGTGCTGCGTGTGGAAGATACCGACCGCGAACGTTCCACCCCGGAAGCCGTGCAGGCGATTCTGGATGGCATGAAGTGGCTGGATCTCGCGCACGACGAAGGCCCCTTTTATCAGACCCGGCGCATGGATCGCTACAAGGAAGTCATCCAGAAGATGCTGGCCGAAGGCACGGCCTATCATTGCTACACCACTCAGGAAGAACTTGCGCAATTGCGCGCCGAGCAGGAAGCGAAGAAGGAAAAACCGCGCTACGACGGACGCTGGCGTCCCGAACCTGGCAAGGGTTTGCCACCGCCTCCGGCTGGCATCCAGCCTGTCGTGCGTTTCAGGAATCCGACCTCAGGTGTGGTGAGCTGGGATGACCTCGCCAAGGGACCCATCGAATTTTCCAATGGCGAGCTGGATGACCTCATCATCGCCCGCGCCGACGGCACGCCCACCTACAATTTCTGCGTGGTGGTGGATGACTGGGACATGGGCATCACCCATGTCATTCGCGGCGACGACCATGTGAATAACACGCCTCGGCAGATCAACATCCTGAAGGCTCTGGGCGCGGACATTCCGCAGTATGCCCACCTTTCCATGATTCTGGGGGATGACGGCGCGAAACTGTCCAAGCGGCATGGCGCGGTTTCCGTGATGCAATATGCCGACGATGGCTTTTTGCCGGAAGCGGTTGCCAACTATCTGGCGCGTCTCTCCTGGTCACATGGCGACGACGAGATTTTTTCCCGCGAGCAGTTCGTGGAATGGTTCGATCTCGATCACATTACCCCCTCTGCCGCGCAATTCAATACCGAAAAACTGCTTTGGCTCAATCAGCATTACATGAAGCAAAAACCCGCTGCCGAACTGGCGACACGAATTACGCCGCGCCTCGCCGCAAAGGGCGCGGTGGCGCTGGAGGCGACGCGGCTTGCGGAAGCGGTGGCGCTCTATGTGGATCGCTGCAATACCCTGAACGCGCTGGCCGATGCGCTTCTGCCGTTTTACGTAACGCCTGATCCTGCGCCGGAACTGCTGGCGCAGCATCTGACGGAAGACGCCAGACCCGCGCTCGCCGGATTCGCGGCAGGGCTGGAGACCGTGGAATGGAGCGCCCCGGCCATTGGCGCGCTTCTGAAGGAAACCCTGAAAAAGCACGGTCTCAAGATGCCCAGGCTCGCCATGCCCTTGCGTGTGTTGCTCATGGGCGAAGCGCAAACTCCCCCGGTGGATGCCGTGATTGCCCTCCTTGGGCGAGAAGTGGTGCTGACGCGCCTTGCGGGGTATCGGGATTTGTTGAAAATCCAGTAACGGAACGCGCCAACTGTTTCCAAAGCAACAGAAAAAACAAAGGGAAGCAGGGCATCCCCTGAAAGGTCATGAAAAATCATGGACTTGCCGTTTCCTGAGCGTTTGTTTCACATGGCACGCTTGTTGCAGACCAACTCCCTGTTCAAGGTTTGCAAGGATCGAAATTGCGCGATACGACAAAATACTGGCGGGCGGGCGGCGCGAAGTCTTATCCCCTGTTGCGCTGCCTGGCGCTCTATCGCCTGACGCCCTGGGCGTTTTGGCTGACGGCTTTCCTGTTTTTCATCTACAACGCCAGTCTGGCGTGGCAGCAGTGGCTGCTGGGGCGGGCGATCCACGATGTGCAGCGGGGGCTGGCGGTTGTGTCGAGGGCGGCGGGCGATCTCGATTTCAGCGTCGCCCGGCACTGGCTCTTCGTGCTGGCGGCGGTGGCCGTCGGGCGCGGTCTGCTGCAATATCTGGCGGGCATTCTGGCGTTGGTCATCGGCCAGGAACTGCTCTTCAACCTGCGCGAACGCATCCTGATCCAGGTGCAGCGGCTCGATCTCGTCTGGCACTGGCGGCACGGCATCGGCGAGATCATCACGCGCACCACGCGCGACGCCGACAAGGTGCGCGACGCGCTCATCAATTTCTGGCGGCAGCTTTTTGAAACCGGCCTCGTCATGTGTGCCGTGGTGGGGCTGTTGTTCTGGTATCACCCCTGGCTTGGCGGCGTGCCGTTGATCCTGACGCTGGCGGCGCTCGCGCTCTTCTTTTTGCAGGTCGACCGGCTGGTGGAACTCGATCGCGCCACGGGCGAAGCCTACGATCGCGTGAATCAGGATCTTTCGGAAGGCGTCAATGGCGTGCGCGTCATCAAATCCTTCGGTCTGGAAAACGAGCGCATCCGCGCCTTCGCGCAGAATGTCGGCGTCTTCGCCCGGCAGGCGCGCGCGGCGCTGCGTTACGCGGCGGCGCGGACGCCCTTGCCGCAAGTCGTCGTCGCCCTGGGACAGGTCTGGGTGCTGGGATTCGGCGCGGTTCTCGTGCAGCGGGGGCGGCTCAATCTGGGCGAATTCGTGACCTCGCTCCTGATCGCCAACACCATGATTTTCCGCATCGAAACCATTGGCCGGGTTATCCAGATTTTCGCCGACGCGCGCGCCTCCGCCGGACGCATCTGGGATGTGCTGGACGCGGAACCGGCCATCCGGGACCCGGAGGACGGAGGTGCGGAAGCGCCGGAAGGAGCGTTGGGCGCGCGGCTCGTCGCTGTCCGCGTGGCCGCGCCGGGGGGCGGCCACGATATTCTGCAAGACTGTGCGCTGACGATCGCGCCCGGCGAGATTGTCGCCCTCGTGGGCGCGACGGGTTCCGGCAAAAGCACGCTGGCGGCGCTGTTTCCGCGTCTGCTCGAAGCGGCGGCGGGGAGGGTGGAGATTGGCTCGGACGCGGCGGGATGGCGCAACGTGCGCGATTTCCGGCTGAAAAGTCTGCGGCGGCGGGTGCATGTCGTGCCACAGGAGACCTTCCTCTTTTCCGATACGCTGGAAGCCAATCTGCGCCTGGGCAATCCCGACGCCAGCGAAGAAGATCTGCGCCGCGCCCTGCGTCTGGCCGCTGCCGAGGATGTGCTGGAAGGCTTGCCGCACGGCCTTGAAACAAGGATTGGCGACCGCGGCATGACACTTTCCGGCGGTCAGCGTCAGCGTATCGCGTTGGCGCGCGCGCTGGCGGGCGATCCCGCCGTGCTGATTCTCGACGACGCGACGAGCGCGCTGGATGCGCTCACCGAACGGGTGGCGCTCGACAACCTCCGCGCTTCCGCGAGCGCCGGACGGCGCACCGTGCTCATGGCGGCCTCGAAACTCTCGACCATCCTCCTCGCCGACCGTGTGCTCCTGCTCGCGGAGGGGCGCATCGCCGCCTCGGGAACCCACGACGAACTGGCGGCGACGAATCCGGTATACCGCGACCTGCTGGGGCTGGATCATGCGTAAGGATGCGCGCGGCGACAAAGCCCTGTCCGACATCGAACTGGAACAGGCACTCGCGGGTAAAAGCCTCGACCGGCAGATGTTCCGGCGTCTGCTGCCGCTGCTCCATCCGGTGCGGCATCTCATTTACGGCGTCATCTGCACCGAACTCGTGATGGTGGCCGCCGTGTTCATGCGCCCCTGGTTCATCCGCGAGGTGATTGACAAGGGGCTGCTGCCGGAGACGGGCGGCTGGACGCTGGACGAGAGCGTGGTGCTGCTGATGAGCGCGGGGCTGCTCGGCACCTGGGTCTTGCGCTTTTTGCTGGCGGGTCTGACGCAATACCTGGCGGGCAGGGCGGCGATCCACATCCTGAACGACCTGCGCATCCGCGTGTTCACCCATGTGCAGTCCCTGAGCGTGCGCTACTTCGACCGGACGAAAGCGGGGCGCATCATTTCCCGCGCCGACCGCGACGTGGATTCGCTGGAGCCGCTCCTGATCCAGGGGCCGCCGGAACTGCTCTCGGCCTTTCTGCGCTGCCTCGTCTCCGGCCTCATGCTCTGGCTGCTGTCGCCGCTCCTCTTTTTGAGTCTGGGCGCGATTGTGCCCATCCTCGTTCTCTCCACCTGGGGTTTCAAGCGCATTTCCCATCGTAACTGGGCCAGGGTGGCGGAAAACCGGGCGCGGTTCACCGCGCATCTGGTGGAATCCGTCTCCGGCGTGCGCCTGATCCAGCAATTCGCCCGTGAACAGAGCAACCGCGCGGCCTACCGGGAGCTCCTGCGTGCCTTCAATCACGCGCTTATTCGCGGCAATATCCAGTCCTCGTGGTTTTTGCCCCTGACGGGGTTGCTGAACGCCGTCGGCATGGGCGTGTTGCTGCTGGTGGGCGCGCGCGGCGTCGCGCTGGGAGAGATGAGCATCGGCCAGGTGGCGGAAAGCCTGTTCTACGTCTTCCTGTTCCTGGGGCCGTTGCAGGAACTGAGTGATCTGTTCGAGCGTTACACCACGGGCGCGGCCTCGGCGCAGCGGATTTTCCTGCTCCTCGACACCGATCCGGAAATCGTCGACCGGGAAAACGCCCTCATGCCCGATACCGCGCGTGGAGAAGTGGCATTCGAGCGGGTGCGCTTTGCCTACGCGCCGGAACTGCCGCCGGTCATCCGGGATTTGAGCCTCACGATTCCCGCCGGGCAGACCTTCGCCATTGTCGGCCCCACCGGGCACGGCAAGAGCACGCTGGTGCAACTGCTCACGCGCTTCTACGAAGCCGACGCGGGCAGCGTGCGGCTGGACGGCGCGGACGTGCGCGACTACGCGCAGCACGCGCTGCGGCGGCATGTCGCCGTCGTTTTGCAGGATAACGTGCTTTTTTCCGGCACGATTCTCGACAATCTTCGCCTCGCCGCGCCCGAGGCCAGCGACGCGGAACTGATCGCGGCGGCGCGCGATCTGGGCGCGGACGAAATCCTCGAACGGCTACCCTACGGTTTCCACACCCAGGCCGGTCCCCTGGGCGCGCATCTGAGCCAGGGACAGCGGCAACTGGTGTGCCTGGTACGCGCCTACCTGGCTGATCCCGCCGTGCTCGTGCTGGACGAGGCCACCTCGGCGGTCGACATCCATACCGAACAGCGCATCCAGAAGGCGCTGCGCCGCCTCTGCCGGGGACGCACCGCCATTGTCATCGCGCACCGCCTGGCCACCATCCGCGACGCCGACCGGATCGCGGTCATCCGCGCCGGACAGGTCGTCGAGACCGGCGCGCACGACAAACTGATGGCGGCGGACGGCCACTATGCCGCGTTATACCGTTCCTACGCGGCAGGAGACAAAACGGAAGTTCAGTCCCCTCCTCTGTCTCCCGTTTCCTGAACCCCATCGAAAGGACTTCAACATGAGAAACTTCTTCAAACCCTTCGCGGCGCTGGTCATCGCGCTTGGCGCAGCGGAGCACCTTGCCCACGCGGAAACATGGCCGGAGGCGGTGCGCATCGGCGTCATCGCCTCCATCGACAAGGCTGGCAAGACGATCATGGCGGGGACCTCACCGCTGGTGGATCGCGTCATCAAGGAAGGCTGGCTGGAAAAGGAATTGACCCGGCGCGGCATCGAGCTGGAGTGGTATCCGCTGGCGGGCAACGCGGGCACCGGTTCCGTCACCAACGAGGCGTTCGCCTCCGGGCGCATCGACTTCGCCAATTACGGCGATCTGCCCTCCATCGTTCTCAACGCGGGCGGCGTCCGTACCCACGTGATCGTGCCGAGCGGACGGGGAAGCGACATGTCGCTGCTGGTGCCGGTACATTCAAAGGTGAAATCGATTGCCGAACTGAAAGGCAAGCGCGTCAGCGTGCACAAGGGGCGTCCCTGGGAACTGGGCTTCATCAAGGCGGCGGAATCGGCGGGGCTGACTTACGGGGATTTCCAGATTTTCAACATCAACCCGCAGGCGGGAACCGCCGCGCTTGCCTCCGGCAAGGTGGACGCCCATTTCGTCAACGGCGGCGAACTCCTGGAAATCAAGGGCATTGGCCGGATCATCTGGAGCACCAAGGGCAAGCCTCTGCATTTCAAGATGCGAGCGGAATTGTGGGGCGCGCGCGCCTTCACGGAAAAATATCCCGCAACGGCGCAACTGGTGGCCACAGCCTATATCAAGGCGGCGCACTGGGCCGCGCAGGAGGAGAACCGCGACGAAATCATCCGCATCGGCACACGTTCGGGGTTGCCGGAAGCGGTGGTACGAAAAGACTACGACGATTCGACCTTGACCTGGAAGGATCGCTGGACGCCGCGCTTCGACCAGGTGGTCTATGACCATTACCGCGAAGTGACCGCCTTTGCCCGCGCGCACAAGCAAATCCGGCGCGACGTCAAGGCCGACGAACTGCTCGAACCGAAATTCGTGCGGCAGGCGTTGAAGACCCTGAAGCTGGAGGACTTCTGGGCATCTTCGGAAGCAGCGGCGAAAGTTGCCAAGGATGCCGCGAAGACGGCCGTGAAAACCACCAGAAAGACGAACACCGCCAGGCGCGCGCCATGACGCCTCCCGCTTCCGGATTGCTCGCCCGGCCCGGACGTTTTGCCGCTGCCTTCATCTTCCTCTCGCTCACGAGCGGCGTCACCATCGGCATGAACAAGATCCTGGTGACGCTGATGGCCTTGCGGCTGGATGCGGAAGCTTGGCAGATCGGCCTGCTCATCAGTTCGGAAAGCCTCTCGATGATGCTGATGTCGTTGCCAGCGGGAGTGCTCATCGCCCGTTTCGGCGCGCGCCCCGTCTATGCCGTCGCCAGCCTTGCCGCGATGTGCCTTTATCCGCTGGTCGCGCATGCGCCAAGCTGGTACGCAGCGGCGGGATTCCTCTTCCTGGCGGGCGTCTGCATTCCGTTTCGAGTCGTATCCATGAACACCTCCTGGCTGGAGCGCCTGCCGGAACTGGGGACTTCCAGGGGCGGCTGGTATCGCGGGGCGCTGATGCTGGGCATCGGTCTCATTGGCCCGCTGGCGGGCAACTTCGCCGCCGACCGTTTCGGCGTGCGCGGCAGCTACTGGATCACCAGCGGCCTTTTCGCCTTCATGGCGGTTTACGGTTTTCTCACCCTTTCGCGGACGGCCTCCCCCAGGCGCGAAGGCATGTCACGCGGACTTGCCGCCATGCTCGGCCAGTTGCGCGACCCGGTGGTGCGCGAGGTGTGCCTGTTCGACGGCATGGCGGGCATCGTGCGCGGCTTTCTGGGAACCTTCGCCATCGTGATCGCCGTGCGCGTCTTCCACTGGAGCGAGCCGCAGGCGGTACTGGTCGTTGTCGCGGAAGGCGCGACCTTCGTGTTCACCCTCCTTGTCCTCGCGCCCTTCGCCTTCCGGCTGGGCGAAAAAAGGATGTACGACCTGGGCCATTTCGGCCTGATCGCCGGGCTGGCGATTCTGGGACTCACCCGGTACGGCAGCCTGCTTTTCGTTGGCGCGATCCTGCACGCGCTGGGACAGGGACTGAACCAGCTCGTGAATATCGCGCGTGTCTCCCGCGCGGAAGGGAACAAGGGACACATTTCCGGCCTGCAAACGATGGTGAGCATGGGCGGCAGCTTTGCGGGCGCGGCAGTGGGTGGCCTGTTGAGCAAGGGCATGGCCCTGCAGGACGTATTCCTGCTCTGGATTCCGGCCTGGCTGGCGATCTGTCCGGGCGTGCGGCGGCTCCTGAGACGCGGCGCGGAATACCTGCGTCTCCGGCGTCGCTGAAGCCATTTGCTCCCGGTTCAGGGATTGCGACAGAGCCTCACGTCTCGCGACTGCGGGATCCTGTCGGCAGGGACGAAGACGCTGGATTGCCGCAGAGCCAACATCTCTCGCAATGACGAACATGGGGGTCGAACCACCTTCACCGCCACTTTGGATTGCACCCCTCAGAGCTTGGTGAGAAAAAGCATTTTCACGCCCTGGATCTCAATCTGGTCGAGGTTGTGCAGGGCGTGTGAAGCCTGTGCGCCGTAGGGTTTGTCATTGATGATGATGGGCATGCCTTCCACATGGGAAATCCGAAAATTCTGGGATGAATGATCGATGCGGGCCACTTGCACGCCAGGTTTGCCCAAGGTCAGGCTTTCACGGTTCAGCGGAAGTTCCATCCCGGCTTTGGGGCCGCTGATGACGCGCAGAAAACCGTGGAGATCGGTGTTGATGTTGGTATAGGGGTTTTCCGTATTCATCGCCTCGATCAGCGTTTCCGTCGGCGCGGGAACAAATTCCGCGATTTGGGACTGGGTAAGCGGATCCTGCTTTGCCACAGGCACAGGCTCCGGTATTTCATTCAGAAATTTGAGCCGGTATTTGCCGATCTCGATTATGTCATTGTGCTTCAGGACATAGCGTTTGACGCTGCGCCCGTTGACCTGGGTGCCATTGGTGCTGTCCAGGTCTTCCAGGAAGGAATCCGGGAAAACCGTCGTGATCACGGCGTGCTTGCCGGAAATGGCGGGATTGTCGATTTGCACGTCATTGCTGGATTTGCGGCCTATGGTGATGCGCCCCTGTTTCAGGGCAATTTCTTTCAGCACCAGACCATCCATGGAAAGAATCAGCGTAGCCATGTTGTTTTCAACCAGGTGGAGTTCAGGTTCGATTCATCTGGAATTCTACCGGAAATAAGGTCTCTACCCGCGTGAGGATGAGGGAAATATTGTCCAGACCGCCATTCCCGTTGGCCTGATAGAGCAAGCGTTCGCCCATTTCAAAGAGGCGGGCATCCGGTATCGTGAGTGTTTTGGCGATTTCCGCGTCATCCACCATGTCAACCAGGCCGTCGGAGCAAAAGAGGTAAAGGTCGCCCACCTGAACTTCGTGGATATGACCTTCCGGCTCCACGTCCGGCGCGATGCCCAGGGCGCGGTTGACCAGATGCTTGCCGTAGGAACGACGGGCGATATCCTCGGTCAGAAGCCCCGCGTCGATCAGATCCTGGATCGGGGAATGATCGCGGGTCAGGCGTTCCAGCGTGCCGTTGCGAAAACGGTAGGCGCGGGAATCGCCCAGATGCACGATATAGAGCCTGTCGCTGTAAAAGCGCCCCAGCACCAGCGTGGTGCCCATGCCCACGTAGTTGAGATGATCGAGCGCCGCCTGATAGATGATGCGGTTGGTTTCCCGTACCTGCTCGACAATGGCCTCCAGCACCTCTTCCGGCTTCAGCAGGGAAAAGTCCAGTTGCCCCAGCTTGCGAGCCAGCACCACCACGGCCATGTTGGAGGCGACTTCCCCGGCATTGTAGCCGCCCATTCCATCCGCGAGCAGCATCAGCCCCTGATCCGGCAAGGCGGAAACGGCGTCCTCGTTGTTCTGGCGTGCCAGTCCAACGTCCGTCACCACCAGCGTTTCCAGGGCTTCGTTCATGGCCCATCAACTCCAGATACGGATTGCGCCGACCGTGGCAAGTCCCAGGAAGGTCAGGAGGAGAGAGCCAAACAGATGCAGGGCAATCATCAGCACGGCCATGCCTGTTTGCCCGGAAAGCAGACGCTCCGTGGATTCTGCCGAAAAGGTGGAAAAGGTGGTAAGACCACCGAGAAAACCAGTGATGACAAAGAGTTTCAAGACCGGGGAAATCCCCGCGTGCAGATGAAAAAGGCCCAGCGCGACACCGACCAGATAGCCGCCGGAGAGATTGGCGGCGAGTGTGCCCAGAGGAATCCCCTGCACCAGCGGATTCAATAGCAGACCCAGCAGCCAGCGGCTCCACGCCCCCAGTGCTGCGCCCAGTCCCACAGCGGCAAAATGCAGGTAGTTCATCGTAAATGACGGAAGAAAGAACCACTATTCTAAAGGATGTTTGGATATGCTGCGCAAAAAGGACGGACTCCCGGTAAAATGTGCCTCCATTCCTGTCCTTGCGCGCCCTTTCGCGGCGCATTTTTGCCACCGTGAACAAACCTGTCGCCGCTACGCCCGCCGCCAATTTCATCCGCAACATCGTTGAAGCCGATCTCGCCGCTGATCGTTACGCCCAGCGCCGCTGGTCAGGACAACCCGGCCTTGCCGTCACCCACGCCGAAGCGCCGCCCGACACGGCCAGAATCCGCACCCGTTTTCCGCCCGAACCCAATGGCTATCTGCATTTCGGACATGCCAAATCCATTTGCCTCAATTTCGGTCTGGCGCAACAGTTCGGTGGCCGCTGCCACATGCGCTTTGACGACACCAATCCGGAAAAGGAGGCGCAGGAATATGTGGATGCCATTCAGGACGCCGTGCGCTGGCTGGGGTTCGACTGGCAGGATGACAGGGAAGGCAACCTTTACTTCGCGTCCAACTATTTTCCGCAGATGATTGCCTGCGCCGAATATCTGATCGAGGCAGGGCACGCCTATGTAGACAGCCAGACGGCAGAAGAGATGCGCGCGCGACGCGGCACCCTCACCGAGCCAGGGGAAGACAGCCCCTGCCGCGCCCGATCCATTGCGGAAAACCGCGATCTCTTCAGGCGGATGCAGGCCGGCGAATTCCCGGATGGCGCGCATGTGCTGCGCGCCAAAATCGACATGGCCTCGCCCAACATCAATCTGCGCGATCCGGCGATCTATCGCATCCGTCATGTCAGCCACCACAACACGGGCGATCGCTATTGCGTCTATCCGATGTACACCTTTGCGCACCCGATCGAGGACGCACTGGAAAACATCACCCATTCCATCTGTACCCTGGAATTCGAGGATCAGCGTCCCTTTTACGACTGGCTGCTGGAACGCCTCGCCGAAGGCGGTCTCATCCAGCGTCCGCGACCGCGGCAATACGAATTCTCCCGTCTCAATCTCACCTACGTGGCGCTTTCCAAACGCAAGCTGATCCAGCTCGTGGAAGAAAAGAAGGTCTCCGGCTGGGACGATCCGCGTATGCCGACCCTGGTGGGCGCGCGCCGCCGGGGCTATGCGCCGGAGGGCTTGCGTCTCCTGATGGAGCGCGTGGGCGTCTCCAAATCCGATTCGCTCATCGACTACCGGCAACTGGAAGATTGTATGCGCGAGGTGATGAACACTTCCGACGAACGCCGCGTCGCGGTGCTGGAGCCGGTGAAACTGGTCATCACCAATTACCCGGAAGGACAGATGGAACCCTGTCACGCACCCAATCATCCGCAAAAACCGGAACTGGGCACGCGCGAACTCTCCTTTGGCCGCGAACTGTGGATAGAGCGCGAGGATTTCCGGGAAGCGCCGGAAAAAGGCTACAACCGCCTCTATCCCGGCGGTCTGGCGCGGCTGAAATATGCCTATGTGGTGAAGTGCACGGGCTGCGAAAAGGATGCCGAAGGCAGGGTGACGACGGTGTTTGCCGAATATCTGCCGGAAACGAAATCCGGCACGCCCGGCGCGGATAGCGTCAAGGTGAAGGGCAATCTGCACTGGCTGGCGGCAAGCGCCGCCTTTCCCGCCGAAGTGCGCCTTTACGATCGTCTGTTCAGGACGCCCGCTCCCGGCGCGGACGGCGATTTTCTTGCGGATCTGAACCCGGATTCAGTGCGGCGCGTCATCGCCCAGGTGGAACCCGCGCTTGCGGCCGCGCAAGCGGAAACACGCTTTCAGTTCGAGCGTCACGGTTATTTCGCCGTAGACCATGTGGATTCCAGACCTGGCCAGCCGGTTTTCAATCGTGCTGTCACTCTGCGGGATTCGTGGGGAAAATAAGGCAGACGACGGCATGAGGTCTCTTTTGCCTTCGCTTTCCCGGCGTCTTCTTGTCTGATGCCCGAATCCCTCGCCATCGTCGGCGGCGGCTGGGCGGGCATTGCCGCCGCCGTGGCCTGGGTACGCCATCACGGCGGCGCGGGCGTACAACTCTTCGAGGCCGGAAAACGCCTGGGCGGACGCGCCCGCGCGCTGGAACCCGATTCCCTTTTCAGCGAACTGGATGAAGGCCAGCATCTCCTTTCCGGCGCCTATACGGAAACCCTGGCGCTGATGCGGCAGGTCGGCGTCGCGCCGGAAACTGTTCTGCAACGGCTGCCGCTCACCCTCATGGACGACACCGGGTTTCGCCTTGCCCTGCCGCGTCTGCCCGCGCCCCTGCATCTGGCAGCGGGATTGCTGTTGGCGCGTGGCGTTGGCTGGCGGGAAAAAATCCGCGCGCTGGCTTTGGGCGCGGTACTGCGGCGCGAGGCGATTCAGCCAGAAGACGACGTGAGTGTCGCCCACTGGCTGGCCGCGCATGGGCAACACGGCGCATTCAACGCGCATCTGTGGCGGCCTTTATGTCTGGCCGCGCTCAATACTCCGGCGGAACGGGCGTCGGCGCGGGTCTTTCTGAATGTCCTGCGCGACAGCATCGCCAGCCGCGCGCCGGGCGCGACCGATCTGCTCCTGCCGCGCGTATCGCTTTCCCGCCTGCTTCCCGATCCCGCCGCCGCGTGGCTGCGGCAACAGGGTGTCACGCTGCACACGGGAACCCGCATTCGCGGGCTGCACGCCACCGCGAATGGCTGGCGGATCGCCAGCGCAAGCAAAACCTGGGACTGCGCCAGGCTGATTCTGGCCGTTGCGCCGCAACATCTCTCCGCGCTCCTGCCAGAAAGCGAAACACTGCCCGCCATGACTTACGAACCCGTCGCCACGATCTATTTCCAGTATCCCGCAACGGCGACCCTGCCTTTCCCCGTATTCGCGCTGGCGGCGCGGGGCGATGGCCTGGAAGCCTGGCTCATCGCGCGCGGCGCGGGACGTATCGCCGCCGTACTTTCCGGTCACGGCGCGTGGGAAGCCCTGCCCCAACCCGAACTTGCCGCTCGCCTGCATCAGCGTATCGCGCCCCTTTTGGGACTGGCCTCCAGCGCCTGCCCGGAACACCGGGTATTGATCGCCCGCCGCGCCACTTTTTCCTGCGCGCCGGGATTGTCGCGCCGTGCTCCGGTCAGCCACCTGCCCCGGCTCTGGCTGGCAGGCGATCACATCTGGGCAGATTATCCAGCGACGCTGGAAGGCGCAGTCAGAAGCGGCCTCGCCGCCGGAGAAGCGGCGGCAAGATACATGCAGGGCGGCGCGTGATTTTTGCGCCTGCTGACCCGGAGGGGGAACAGGTTCCGGATCGCTTCAGCGTTTTTTTCTGCCCTGCCTTTCCCGATGCTGTCGCCCCAGTTCCCGCATGTCCTGCTGGATTTGCGTCATTTCCTGCTTGATCGTAAAACCAACTCCGGTTTGCATCCCCTCCCCAACGGCTACGGTCGAAACCCCGGTCTTCAGGCCGGGGTTCCAACCTTCGCACCGCCCTGAAGGGCGGGGTTTCAAACCGGAGTTGGTTTTACGATGAATGCCATCCAGAAAAACGCATGGATTGCCACGGGCCTCTCGCCCCTTGCAATAACGAAAATGGGGGATGAACTACCCCCTCAACCGATACTTTGGATTGTTTTCCTTCCCGCCCCACTGTTCCATCATTCCCGCTATATATGATAGGCTTCGTACCTCTCTATCTCCTCGTAGTTCAATGGATAGAACGAGCGCCTCCTAAGTGCTAGATACAGGTTCGATTCCTGTCGAGGGGACAAAACATCAATCCGAAGCAGTCCGATAAAGGCCGGAAACTCCAGTAAATACAAGGGTTCCGGCCTTTTTCTTGTCCGAGGCAGTCCGATAAGATACGCTTGCATCCGGGGGGCATGATTGGGGGATGTTCCCCCTGTGCTACAGAAAGGATGCCCACAAAAACAAAGGCTTGCATCGTTTTTCCCAAGAGCGGTTACCGTGGGATTCCCGCCCAACACGCGGCACGAATGGGAGCGCCTGCTGGATAGATTGGATGCTGCCGTCAAGCCGGAAGACATGGATTTGCCGGGCTATCGCGTTCATCCGCTGAAAGGGGATCGACAGGGTGGTTATGCCGTGTTGGTCTCTGGCAATTGGCGGCTGGCTTTTCGTTTCAATGGAGAAGATGCCACGGACGTTGATCTTGAGGATTACCACTGATGACCCTGCGCAATCCAAACCGCAAACCTGCGCACCCCGGCGCGATCCTGCGCGAGGACGTGCTGCCCGCGCTGGGTATGATGCAAACGAAATTTGCCCAATGCCTTGCGGTATCCCGGCTGACCGTATCCGAACTGTTGCACGAAAAGCGGGGCTTGAGTGCTGATCTGGCGGCGCGCATCGGGAAACTGACGCGCACCAGCCCGGAATCCTGGTTGCGGATGCAAGCGGCTGTTGATTTATGGGCAGTAGGCCAGCATCCTGAACGTTTGGCGGCAATCAGACCGCTTGAAGCGACGGCATGAAGTTTTGCCGCGCCTAGCCATTGGTTGATCCCCAAGGGCGAAAACCTGGAAATCCTGCTCGGCTGGTGTGGCATCTGATTCAAGGGCAGAGCGTTGAGGAGCCTACTGTGGATAACGATGGCAAGGCAATCCGCGAATATCTTGCGGGGAAGAATTGTGCGGAAAGATTTTTGTGGATAAAGAAAAATTTTTGAATTCGTGAAACAAGTGTGTCTTCGTCTGGATAGACCGCCAGAAGATTCAGACGGTTTGGGGGACTACGGCCAGGATACCGGTGGTAGCCGCCTGGACGATGCGGAATGGTTACGTGAGTACTTCCTGCATGATTTTTGCTCACAACTTCTTCCTCATGGAGAGACGATGACGACCGGACAACTATCGCACGACAAAGGGGGCAAATTGGAAGATCGTTCCCTGGCGCGCAGGGCAATCGCATGAATGCATTTGTCATTGCGTCAGATTGTCCGCCAGGCTGTGGTACGAGCGAAGTTTTTCCTGAAAGAGCATTTATGTGGTACTCAAACCAGTTCTTGCCGCCAGTTCTATCGCTGAAAACCTCTTTTGCCTCCCCC
>JAISWQ010000025.1 GCA_031271025.1 Zoogloeaceae bacterium
GACACCTGAAGAACGTGGTGAAGTATCCGCGCATGAACGAATGGGCGCGCGCGATCACCTGGCGTCAATTGCAACTCGCCAAGCTGAAGAATGTCGAGGTGCATCTGGGTGTCGGCAGGATGAGTGCCGATGACGTGCTCGAATACGGCGCGGACAAGGTGGTGATCGCCACCGGCTCGTACTGGCGCGAGGACGGTCTGGGCGCGGAAGGCCACAGTCCGATTCCGGGTCTCCTCGCATCGCTGCCGAACTGCATCACGCCCGAACAGCTCGTGGCGGGCAAGCCCATCGTCGGCGAACGAGTGGTGGTGCTGGATGGCGACGGGCATTTCACCGGCATCAGCATGGCGGAATGGGCCGCCGATCTCGGCAAGAAGGTGTGGCTCGTCACCAACATGTCCGACCCGGCGGAATACAGCCAATTCACGCTGGAAGTGCAGAACAACAAGCGGATGATGCACGAAAAGGGCATTACCGTATTCCGCAATCACTGGCCGGAATCCTATGCGAACGGCAAGCTCACGCTCTTTCATCTCTATCGTCACGGCTGGGCCTTGCGCGATCCGGTCACGGGCGAACTGCCGCGCCGCGAGAGCAAGGACGTGTTTCCGCTGGAGGTCGACACGGTGATTCTGGTGACGTCGCGCGTGCCGAATCACGCGCTGTATCAGGAACTGAAGCGGCGCAAGGACGAGTGGGAAAAGAACGGGGTGGAAGCGGTGTACCGCATCGGCGACTGCCTCGCGCCGCAGCAGATTTCCAGCGTCACCTTTGCCGGCCACCGTCTGGCGCGGGAATTCGACAGCCCGCATCCGCAATACCCGCTGCCGTGGATACGCGAGCGGCAACTGTGGGGCGCGGAAACCGTGCCGAAGCTGGGCGACGCGCGGCCCCGCGCGGAAGTGGATTAAGGCAGGAATCCGGGGGAGGCTCGTGCATGGAGGGAGCCTCTCCGCAACATTTGCGCTATTGCTGCCGGACGGATGGGTTGTCGTTCGTCCGGCAGTTTTTTTGAACACAGGGGACAAAACTGACTATGGAAACCAGAGCATTGTTCTGGGGACTGGAATCCTTCGGGGTTGTGGCCTTTTATCTGATCGGCTTTGCCGCCATCGGCGCGTTCATCTGGGGCGTGGCGCGCGCTGTCGGCAAATACCGGCGCGGGCGGTCTTCGCCGGTTCCGCTGGATCTGAAAGCGGGTTTTTTGCGCATGATGCTGGACGTGGCGAGCCATCGCACCCTGCGCCGCCGCGACCGGGTGGCGGGTGCGGCGCACGCGCTGGTGTTTTTCGGGTTCGCGCTGCTTTTTCTGGGTACCGCGATCATCACGCTGGAATACGACATCCTGCATCCGCTTTGGGGCGTCACCTTCTGGAAGGGCATGTTTTTCAAGGTTTTCAGCCTGACGGTGGATCTGGCCGGACTGGCGGTGCTGGCGGGTACGGCGCTCCTGATGCTGCGGCGCGGCACCTATCCGCCGGAAAAACTGGACTATCGCCGCGGCTACCAAAACGAGGCGGAATTGCGCCCCGCCGCGCGGCGCTGGCAGGTCGAGGACTGGGTTTTTCTCTGTGCCATTTTCTTCATCATTCTTTCCGGCTTCGTGCAGGAAGGTCTGCGTCACGCGATGGAATCGCCTTCCTGGACTTACTGGGAGCCGGTCGGCGCTTTTCTGGGCAAAGTGTTTGCCGAAATGGACGCGCGCGATCTGCACTGGATTCGCGCCTTCAACTGGTGGCTGCATGGTCTGGCGGCGCTGGCCTTCATCGTCGCGCTGCCCTGGTACAAGGCCAAGCACATCTTCGCCGCGATGGGTTCGCTTGCCGCGCGCGATCCGCTGGCGCTGCGCCGTCTGCCCAGAGCGGAAGCCGGGGCGGAGACGGTGGGCGTGGGCAAGCTGGCGGATTTTTCCTGGAAAGACCTGCTCGATTTCGACGCCTGCACCAAGTGCGGGCGTTGTCATGAAGCCTGTCCGGCGCGGATGGCGGGCTATCCCTTGAGTCCGCGCGATTTCATCCTCGATTTGCGCCTAGCCAGCGATCAGGCGCAAGGGGGCGCGCTGCCGGAGAAAACGCTGATCGGCGAGACGATCGCGGCGGAAACCCTGTGGTCCTGCCGCACCTGCGGCGCGTGTCTGGAGATTTGTCCGGTAGGTGTCGAGCATCCGGTGAAGATCGTCAAGATGCGCCGCCAACTGGTGGAAACCGACCGGATCGACCCGCTGCTCAAAAGTACGCTGGGCGCGATCGGCACATCCGGCAACAGCTTTGGCGAACCGGCGAAAAAACGCGCGAACTGGACGCGGGAACTCGAATTCACGGTGAAGGACATCCGCAGGGAAGCCGCCGATTATCTGTGGTTTGTTGGCGACCAGGCTTCCTTCGATCCCAGGAACCAGCAGGTGAGCCGCACCGTGGCGCGTATTTTCAGGGCGGCGGGGCTGGATTTCGGCCTGCTCTGTGAGAGCGAAAAGACTGCGGGCAACGATGTGCGCCGCGTCGGTGAAGAAGGGCTGTTCGAGGCGCTGGCCGAACACAATCTGGCGGAAATGCAAAAGGCCAAAACCTTCCGGCGCATCGTCACCACCGATCCGCACACCTTCAACACCCTCGTCAACGAATACCCGGAATTTGGTGCAACCGCGCCGGTGGCGCATTACACCGAAGTTCTTTGCGACCTGCTGGAATCCGGCGCGCTCACGGTGAAAAAGCCGCTGAATCTCAAGGTCACGTTTCACGATCCCTGCCATCTGGGGCGTTTGAACAAGCGTTACGACGCGCCGCGCCGGGTGCTGGAGCGGATCGGCTGCACGCTCATCGAAATGCCGCGCAACCGCGACAATTCCTTCTGTTGCGGCGCGGGCGGCGGGCGCATCTGGATACCGGAGTCGCCCGGTACGCAAAAGCCTTCCGAACTGCGCATCCGCGAAGCCGCCACGCTGGGCGTGTTCGATGTTTTCGTCACCTGTTGCCCCAAGGATCTCACCATGTTTGAAGACGCGCGTAAAACTGCCGGGTTTGAAAAGGATTTCGTCGTCGCGGACATCGCCGAGCTGGTGGCGCAAGCCATCGAACTCGACGCCATCGCGCTCGCCGACCTGCCCAACCTTACCGAAAAACTCACTGCCGCCATTGCGGAACGGGTGGCCTCCGCTGTCGCCGAACGGCTGGAGGCCAGTCTCGCCCGGCTGCCCACGCTGGCCACCGCGCCGCCCGTGCCCGCGCCCGCCGTCGCCTTGAGCGCGCCGGCGGCGGCCAGTCCTCTGCCCGTGACGGCGTGGGCGGCGCAGCCGCTTGCTCCGGCGAAACTGGATTACAGCGCGCCGGCAAAAGAAGGGTTGCGCCTTCTCGTGCCGGTGAAGCAGATCGGCAAGCTGGGCGACGAGTTTTCCTTTACTGCGGATGGGCGCGGCATTCCGTCCGAGGATTTTGAATATCTCCTGAACGAATGGGATGACACCGCTCTGGAGCAGGCGCTGCAAATCGTGGAGGCGCTGGGGGCGGGCGAGGTGGTGGTGGTCACCGTGGGCGCGGAAGATGCCGAAGCCACGCTGCGCAAGGCGCTGGCCAAAGGCGCGCATCGCGGCGTGCGCGTCTGGGCGGAAGGTCTGGCCGATGCCGATCCGCTGGCGGTGGCGCGTCTTCTGGCGGGGGTGGCGCTGGCCGAACAGCCGGATCTCATTCTCGCCGGAGCGCAATCCGGCGACCAGGCCAACGCCGCGACCGGCACGGCGCTGGCGCAGCTTCTGAATCTGCCGCACGCCGTGCTGGCTGTCGGCACGGACTGGCAGGGAGCGGGCGTGATTGGCGTCACCCGCGAACTGGAAGGCGGTCTTCTGCATCGCGTGGAACTGGAAACGCCGGCGCTCGTCACCCTGCAAACCGGCGCGAACACGCCGCGTTACGCCACCATGCGCATGATCAAGCTGGCGAAGGAAAAACCGGTTGCCGTCGTGGCCGTGGCAGGGGAGGAAGCCGCTTTCCGCGCCGCCAGCATTCGCCGGCTGTACGTGCCGGAAGCCGCCCGCGCCGCCATGCTGGAAGGCGGGGCGGACGAAGTGGCCGCCAAAGTGATGGCCTTGATTCGGGAAAAAATGGGAGAAACCGCATGAGTGGAATTCTGATCGTCGCCGAGCATACGCGCGGCGTGCTGGCGGAAGCCAGTCTGGAACTCATCGGCGCGGCACAGGTCGCCAGGGAAAAACTGGGCGGCCCGGTGAAGGCGCTGGTGGTGGGCGAATCCGCGGGCGATTTTGCCGGGGCGCTGAATCGTCCGGGCGTGGAGGAAATCCTCGTGGCGCAAAGCGACAATCCGCACTTCGACGCCGCCGCGATGGAAGAAGTTATCCTCACCGCCGCGCGGGTACAACAACCGGCGCTGATTCTGATTGCGCACTCCGCCAGCGGCGGGAGTTTTGCCGCCGCCGTCGCCGTGCGTCTGGGCAGCGGTTTCGCCGCCGACGTGACCGGTATCGGCTTTGCCGAAAATGGCCTTGCCGTCACCCGCGCGGGTTTTGGCAACAAGGTCAATGTCGAACTCGATTTTCCGGGCAAGGCCGTGGTGGTGCTCACCGTGCGCGGCGCGACGTTCAAAGCGCCGGAAGGCGCGGGCAACGCGACGATCACGCCCCTTTCCGTGCCGCTGGAAGGGCTTGCCGGACGCTATCGCCATGTCGGTTTCGAGGAAGCGCCCGCCTCGGACATCGACATCGGCAAGGCGGAATTCATCCTCTCCATCGGGCGCGGCATCCAAGACGAAAAGAACGTGCCGCGCTTTGCGGAACTGGCGAAAAAGCTGGGCGCGACGCTCGGCTGTTCGCGTCCGGTAGCGGATTCCGGCTGGCTGCCCAAGCCGCATCAGGTGGGACTCACCGGCAAGGTAGCGGGCAACTGCAAGTTCTATCTGGCGCTGGGCATTTCCGGCGCGGTGCAGCACCTGCATGGAATGAAGCACGTGGAGACGATCATCGCGGTCAATACCGACGCCAACGCGCCGATCTTCAACGTCGCCGCCTACGGCGTGCCGATGGATGTTTTCGCCTTCGCCGACGCTCTGGAACGGTGCGCGGGGACGCCATGATGGTGCGTCAACAACCCACCGGGGAGAAAACCACAATGGAGGAACAAGATGTCAGCCAGCCTGTATGAAGACCTGAAACGGGAGTATGCCGAAAAAACGCCCAAATCCGCCGCGCATTACGAGGCGGCGCGGCGGGTGATTCCCGGCGGGGAGAGCCGTATCCTGGTCACTTACGCGCCCTACGCCATCACGGTCACGCGCGGGGCGGGCTGCAAGGTCTTCGATCTGGACGGCAACGAATATGTCGATTACATCAACAATTACATGTCCCTGATCCACGGCCATGCCTTCCCGCCCATTGCGGAAGCCCTGAAGACCCAGCTCGACAAGGGGACGGTTTACGCGGCGCCTACCCTTCCCCAGTACGATCTGGCCAAAATCCTGACCGAGCGCATTCCGGCCATCGAGCGGATCAAATTCTGCAATTCCGGCACCGAAGCAGTGATGTACGCCATCCGCGCGGCGCGCGCCCACAACCGGAAAAAATACGTCATCCGCATCGACGGCGGCTACAACGGCACCTGCGACTTTGCCGCAATCAACATGGCCATCGACCTGCGGCGCGCGCCCGGCAGCCTGCCGGCGCGCGTTCTGGAACCGGGCGTGCCGGAGGAACTCGCGCAGTTGGTGATCCCGGTAGCCTTCAACGATCCCGCCCAGATGGAGGCCGCCCTCAAACAGCATCGCGGCGAGGTGTCGGCAATCGTCATGGAACCCATGCTCGGCTCCGCCGGATTCATCCCGCCGAAGCCGGGCTACCTGCAAGCGGTACGGGCGCTGGCCGACCAGTACGGCGCGCTGCTCATCTTCGATGAAATCGTCAGTTACCGCCTGGGCGAGGGAGGACTTGCGGCGCTGGAAGGCGTCGAACCCGACCTCATGACGTTGGGAAAGATCGTCGGCGGCGGGCTGCCGATAGGCGCTTACGGCGGCAGGGAAGACATCATGAAATGCTTCCTGCCCGCCCATGACGCCATGCTCAGCGCCTCCGGCACCTTCAGCGGTAATCCCATGAGCATGACCGCCGGGGCGACCGCCCTGCGCCACTATCGAAAACCCGAAACAGACCGGCTCAACCGCCTGGGAGACCGGCTGCGGCAGGGACTGCGGCAAGCGGCGAAAAAAGCCGATGTGCCGGTGGTCTTCACCGGCAGCGGCTCTTTCATCGGCTATCACTTCACCCGAAAAGAACAGGTGGAAAACGCCACCGACAGCATGAAGACGCTGGCGGAACAGATGCCCATTTACGACTGCGTGCACATGGCGGCGCTGGTCAGGGGCTATTACCTGATGAAGAAGGGGCGCTTCATTCTCTCGACCCCGATGGACGAGGCGCTGGTGGATCAGACCGTGCGGGATTTTGCCGAAATTTTCGCCCTGGTCAAACCGCTTTGTGCCGCGCTGCCCGATGAACGGGGCTGAATCCGCGCAAACGGCTTTACGCTTTTCGGCAGCCCGGTGCGCGCCCCAGCACGCTTCTTGCTGGAGCAAAACACAACCCCCCTTATATCGGCGCGAAATTGTGCCTCCTTGCCCATCATGAGAAAAGATGACATGCCATACCAACACATCCTTGCCACCGCGCCGGTGTTCCTGCTGGCCATCGATGACGATCTGCGCGTCGTCTGGCGCAGCGAGACCGCCGCCCGCGTTCTCGCGCCGGGCGACGGTGTTGATCTGCGTGCGATGATGGACGCGGCTTCCGTCGCCGCCCTATTGGAAGCGCGGCAGAACCTGTTGCCCGGTGATGCGCCGGTACGCCTGCTGGCGTCCTTCCCCGGACGCGACGGCACGTCCCGGAAAATCGCCGGTCTCGTGGATCGCCTCGCCCACCCCGGCGGCTTGCCTCTGCTGCGCTTCACCGCCTGCCACGACGCGCGCGACGAAAACTGGCTGGAAAACCTGACGCTCGCCGAAGAAATGCTGCACGGTTTTGCCCAGACCTCTTCGGAAGCCATGTGGTGCATCGAATTTTCCGAACCCGTGGACATCGGCCAGAGCGACAGCGAAATCGTGCGCCAGGTGTTCGAGAACGACTGTCACTGGCTGTTCTGCAACGAGGCGCTGACCCGGCTTTATCGTTTGCCGGAAGGACTGGACATCGAGCGCCAGCCGGTATCGCTCTATTTTCCGCGCATCCCCGAAAACGAGGCGTTCATTCTTCGCATCATCAAATCCGGCTTTGCCGTCGACAATGCCCCCAGCACCGATTACCGGCATGACGGCAGCGTGCGCCACATGGAAAACAACGTGCGCTGCGGCATCAGTGACGGCTATCTCTTTCGCATTTTCGGCGCTGTGCGCGACGTGACCGGCATCCGGCAAACGCATACGCGCCTGAAAAACGAAGTGGAAAAGATGCGGGACATTTTCGCCGCGCTGCCCGACGCCATTCTGGTGATCGACCGCGACCGGCGGCTGGTGGCGGTCAATCCCACATTTGAAACCCTGCTCGGCTGGGATGGCGAGGCGTTTCTCGGACGCGACGTGCAAAGCATCATCAACCTGGAACAATCCATGCCCGGCAAGCGATGCTGGCATGGCTGCTGCCGACAGTGCTGGCGCGCTTTGGTCAAGACGGAATCCGGCGCGTGTCTGGCCTGTGAGGCGCAAATCGTTCCCATCGGCGAGGAAGCGCCCGAACACTTCGTGCTCTCCCTGCGTCCGGTGGCGGATGAAATAACCCTGGCAGCGGCCTGAAAGCGGATATGCCAGCAATGAATTGCCGCGCTGCCTAGCGCCTCGCTTTTGACGAATGCGGGAGATGGAACGGAAGTTGCTCAAGAAAAAACCAGAGACTGCCCTGAAGGGCGGCGTTTTGAACCGGAGCCAGTTTTGCGATGAAATTCTTGAGTCTGGAAGGCTTGCCCCCCAGTGCGCGGGTGAGCGATTTCGAGGCGTTCTATGCCGACGATCGCTGGCGCGCGCTGGGCGACCTGATTCCCGATGGCATCATCATCGTGGACGCGACGGGGTTCGTGCGCTACATGAATGCGGCCGCCGAAAGCATCAACGAAGTCTATCGCCAGATGGTGGTGGGGCATTCGCTGGAAGATTTCGTCCAGCAATCCCGGCTGGATTATTCGGTGCTGCTGGAGGTTTTCGAGCACGGCTACGCGCGGGTCAGCAAGACGGTGTTTGACGACAGGGGGCGTGCCTATCTGATTTCCACCCGCAGCCATTATGCCTGGAACGGCGATAACGTCGCCTTCATGATCGTGTTGCGCGATCTGGAAGCGCAAACCAGGGCGGCCAACCGCGCCAGTCGCGCCAGCAGCGAAGTGCCGGGGCTGCTCTTCGCGCCGCCGCTGGTGGAAACCGGGACGCGCCTGCCGGCGGGCGCGCACGCGGCGGACGAAACCATGCTGGGTGACAAGGTCATGATGACCCTGACCGAGCGCGGTCTGCGCGCGATGGCCATGAACATCCGTATCCTGATTCTGGGCGAATCGGGCGTGGGCAAGACGGAACTGGCGCGTCTCCTGCATCGCAAATCCGGCTCCGCCGTGCGTCCCTTTGTGCATGTGAATTGCGGCTCCATCCCGGATTCCCTGTGGGAATCGGAAATGTTCGGCTACGAGCGCGGCGCTTTTACGGGCGCTTCCGCGCGCGGCAAGAAAGGTCTGGTGGAGGAGGCGAACGGCGGCATTCTCTTTCTCGACGAAGTGGGCGAAATTCCCCTGCACTGTCAGGCCAAGATGCTGCAAATGTTGGAAGAAGGCTTTGTCCAGCGGGTGGGTTCCACCACGCCGCGCCGCTTGCAGGTGCAGATCATCGCCGCTACCCACCGCGATTTGCGCGTCCTGGCGCGGGAAGGGAAATTCCGCGCCGATCTGTATTACCGCCTTGCGGTCATTACCCTGACCCTGCCGCCCTTGCGGGAGCGGCGGGAAGTCATTCCCGCGCTGCTGGATCGCTTTCTCGCACGGGTCAACCAGCGCCGCGCCACCCCGCTTTTGCTGGAGGCAAGCTGTCGCCGCCACCTTTCCGCCTATGCCTGGCCGGGCAATGTGCGCGAGTTGCAGAATGTCGTCGAATATCTGGGTGTAGCCTGCGACGAAACGGCAAGCGAGACCGATTTGCCGCTGGAAGCGGTGGCGCTTGATGCCCTGTCCGCCGCGCCGGAGGTGGAAACGGTCGCGCTGGCGGAAGCGGCGGCGGCCGATTTCCCTGCCGGTTTCAGTCTGCGCGAGGCGGTACGGCAGTACGAAACCACGCTGATCGAAGCAGCTATCCGGCAAACCGGCAGCAAACGCAGAGCCGCCGAATTGCTGGGCGTGGATAGCGCAACCGTCGTGAGGAAGAGCAAGGGCGCCGCGTGAAAAAGGCTTCCCAGGAACCTGATTCAGCGGTCAGGAATTCAGCAGACAGCAAAAATCAGCGACAGTCCTTCAGGGCTGTCGGTCAAACTCCATTCAATCCCCCCGTATCGTCAGGAACGCGGCGCGAAACATTGAGAGCCTGTTCCGGTTATTTTTTCCCTGTCGCCTGATGCGCCAGCAGCGCCGCTAGGCCAAGCGCGAACATTTCGCCGTGGGTTTTGTCATCGAACAGAATCAGTCCGGCGCTCAGTTTTTTTCTGGCGTTCAGGCGCGCGATGAGGGGGCGCAAACTTTCTTGCGGCGGCGCGTGGCGGCGTAACCGGGTGTCTGCCGGATTCGGAGCCGTTTTGGCTCTGGCGCCCATCTCGTCCGTGCCCGACAGGGCAAGGAGCGTGACCGGCGCGGACAACGCGCGTCCGGCAAACGCTTCTTCTTCCCGGAAAATCCAGCCGTCATGCCACCACAGCGCCGGGCTGACGGCGACGTAATGCTGGAAGTCGCCGGGATGTGTAAACAAGATGTGCAGCGCAAACAGGCCGCCGTAGGAATGTCCCCACAGGGTTTGACGCGAAGGGTTCAGGTGGAATTTCCGTTGCAGTTCGGGCTTCAGCGCATGAACGAGAAAATCCCGGAAAATTTCAGCGCCCCCCGCCTTGCGGCCGCTGCCGGGCATGTCCGTCAAATCGGCCTCGCCGGGAACCGGCGGCGTGTAGTCGTAGGCGCGGGCGACGACATCAAAGCGTGACGTGGTTTCATAGCCGATCATGACCAGCACCGGCGCATCGGGCGAGGTGGCCAGTTTTTCCAGCGCGGCGTGTTGCGCCTTCAGCGCGTCAAGCGCCGCGTTGCCGTCCAGCAGGTAGAAAACAGGATAGCCTTCGGTCGGCGGCGGCTGGCGCGGTACGGCCACATAGACGCGGTAACGTGTTTCCGCCGGGGAGGGCACCCCTTCCAGCCGTTCAAAACGCCAGCCCGGCAAAGGCTCCCGCAAGAGCGAGGTATCCGCCGCGACGCGCAAATCCGGCTGCGCGAACGTTGGCTGGACGAATCCAGCCAGCGCGCCCGCGCAAAAAAACGCCCACAGGAACCAGCGTCCGCGATGACTGGCCTTTGACATTACGCGGGAACGCCTGCTGCCGTCCAGAATCCCAGCAGGACAAGCGCCGCCGAGCCGCCGAAGGTCGCATAAAAAGTGGGACGCAACGCGCGCGGGCGATAGGTGAGCAGCAAGGCGATCAGCGTCGCGGAAAGCGCCAGGAAACCAACCCAGACGGCAACGCCAACGGAAAGCCCGTAGCCATGAATCGCCGGCAGGAGCGCCAGCACGAGCATGAGCCAGCCAAGGACACTCCACAGGTAACGCATTCCCTCGTTCTGGGTTTTGACGTCGAAAATCTGTTTGGTGTGGCGCTCCATGCTGGCGCTCAACAGGCCGAAGCCAAGCGCGCTCCAGGCGAAAACCAGAAGAAAATCCAGGCCGGGGTTCA
Organism: Zoogloeaceae bacterium; assembly: GCA_031271025.1. GTDB lineage: Bacteria > Pseudomonadota > Gammaproteobacteria > Burkholderiales > Rhodocyclaceae > Azovibrio. The sequence continues at coordinate 10,889 of JAISWQ010000025.1, forward strand.
TGCGCCTTCTCCTGCCAATGAGGGGTTGAGGGGCGAAAACAGAGGCGTTTCCGTGCGGGGTTCCGGGGAGACCTCATTGTCGTCGCTGTGCTGGTCACGACTCGCTTCCGGCGCGGCGCGGGGGCTGCTTTCCGGGGATGCCTCCGTTTCTGTTTCCAGCGCGGGTTTTGCCGCCCGGAGGCGAGGCGTATGCAGGTAAACCTTGCGGGCGGCGAAAAGCAATCCAAGGCCAATGCCAAGGGCGCAAAGATCGAATCCCGTCAGCAACCATTGATCCAGATAGATGCTGCCAAAGAGCGACATTCCGCCGGTTGCGGCATTCACGAAGGGCAAAAGCGCAATCAACAAACCCGCGCAGGCAAGTTCCTCGACCCAGGCGGCCTTGTGGCGGCGCAGCAGCGCGTAAATGAAGGAGGCAAGCCAAGCATAGAAAAACACCTGAATTTCCAGCAAATTACGATCGGGAATATCCGCCGGAACCAGCCGGTTGGCCCAGAAATACGCGCCAATGGCCACCAGGTGTCCGGCCACGCCCGCCACGTTCAGCACTTCCACCAGACGATGGCCGAAGCGTGCGGCGCGGCCAGCCTTTTCCCGGTCTTTGGCGCGCGCAACCACCCACATCACAAGACCCGTGGCGATCATGATCGAACCGCCGACCCCGGCCAGGAACAAGAGCCAGCGCGCGACCGGCGTGGCGAAAAATCCCCGGTGCAGCATGATGAGCGTATTCGAGATGGCCTGTACGGCGGAAACCGGCGCGGCGGCGGCGGATGGTTCCAGCATGACGCCGTTTGTGCCGTCAAAACGCAGGGACTGCGCCATGTTGCGCCCGGCGGCAAGGCTGCCGCCCGCCATCGCCTGACGAATTTCCACAATGGCATTGCGGTCGCCGGGATTCGTAATCACGATCGAACCAACCCCCCGGTTCTGCCAAGTCTGCTCGGCAACAGCAACCAGCGGGGCAAGATCGGTCAACGGCGCGCGCTCGCCAGAAGGCGGCGTCGGCTCCGTCATCATCATCCGCCCACGCACATCCTGCATATAGGCGTTCCGGTCATCGTGATAAACGCTTTGCATCGCGGTGGGAATCATCATGTTGCCAAAAAGCAGCAACCCCGAAAAGGTGATGACGAGGTGAAAGGGCAGGGACATGACGCTGCTGGCGTTATGCGCATCCAGCCAGGAGCGTTTGCCCTTGGCGGGACGGAAGGTGAAGAAATCCTTGAAGATGTTGCGATGCACGATGACGCCGCTCACAATGGCCGCGAACATGAGCAGGGTGGCGATGCCGACAATCCAGCGTCCCCATATGCGATCCATACCATACAACTCGAAATGAAAACGGTAGAGGAAATTGCCGCCCGCCGTCGTGCGCGCCTTCAATATCTCGCCGGTCGCCGGGTCAAGCAGGAGGCGCGGCCCGCGATTGCCGCCGCCTCCTCCCCCGCCTTG
>JAISWQ010000035.1 GCA_031271025.1 Zoogloeaceae bacterium
AACGACGCCGCCCACCCCTGATTTTGTGTTGCATCCCCGCAACAATCCGCCCGTTCGGAAAGTGCACCCCGCGCAATAAATTAGCAATCCCCGTCACGCCAAGTCCCGCCTCTTCCCGCCTCTTCCCGCAAATATCAAGCAAAAGCCCGGCAAATATCGTGCACGTGAACACCGCGCCCGAAAAATGCCGCAACAGGCGCGGCGGTTTCGGGGCGGTTTCGTTTTGGGAGTTTCAGTTTTTTTCCTGTTGCTGCAACCAGATTTCCAACGCGGCCAGATGCCAGAGCATGTTGCCATGCAGGGGCGTGAAATGGGAAAGCGGTTCGGCAAGCCGCTTTTCCACCCAGGCGCGGTCGAAAAGACCGCGCTGGCGGCAGGCTGCATTGCCGAGGGCGTCGCGGACAAATTCCAGCGCGCCGCCGCGCAAAAACCGCAATGCGGGGGTAGGGAAATAGCCTTTGGGACGATCGATCAGCGCATCCGGCAATAAGCCGCGCGCGATGTGTTTCAAGGGGAATTTGCCTTCTTCCCGCAGTTTCAGTTCCGGCGGCAAACGCATCGCCGCCTCTACCAGCGCGCGATCCAGAAAGGGAACACGCGCCTCCAGCCCCCAGGCCATCGTCATGTTGTCGACGCGCTTGACCGGATCATCCACAAGCAGGGTAGTGAGATCCAGACGGAAAACGCGGTCCATGAACGTTGCCGCGCCGGGTTCGGCCAGACGCGCGGCGAGGAAGGGGCTGACCCTGTCCTTTATCCGTCGCCGCCATTCCGGCGCGAGCATCGCCTGAAAATCCGCAAAACCGCGATCCAGATAGAAGGGGGCAAAGCGTTCAAGCGGCGGCAAAGCCGGATCGGTCGCGGCCATTTGCGGATACCAGTAATAGCCGCCAAACGCCTCATCCGCGCCCTGGCCGGAAAGCACGGCCTTGACCTCTTTTTTCACCGCGCGCGCCAGCAGGTAAAAGGCCACGTTATCCTGACTGAACATCGGCTCGGACATGGCGGCGATGGCGTCCGGCAAGGCGGCGAGCATTTCCGCATCTGTGATGCGGTAGCGCGTGTGTCGCGTGCCGTAGGCGCGGGCGACGAGATCCGACCAGTGAAATTCATCGCCCGCCTCTTCCGGCTGATCGGCAAAACCGATGGAGAAGGTGGCGAGATTGGAAACGCCCTGCTCCGCCAGCAAGGCAACCAGCAGACTGGAATCCAGTCCACCGGAGAGGAAAACGCCGACCGGCACATCGGCCACACGGTGGTGACTGGCAACCGCCGCCACCAGTTTTTCCCGCACATCGGCCAGATACCCGCCTTCTTCTGGTTCCGGCTGCGGACGTTGCGCCGCCAGCCGCCAATAGCGCCGTTCCCGCGTTGCGCCATCTGCCGCGACGGTCAGCGTCGTCGCGGGCGGCAGCTTGTGAACCGCCTGAAAAATCGTGTGCGGCGCGGGTACGGAACCATGCAGGGTAAACTGAAACTGCAAGCCTGCCGGATCGATGTCCTGTGCCACATCCCCTCCCGCCAGCAGTGCGGGCAAGGTGGAAGCAAAACGGAAGCGGCGGCTGCCATCCGTGAAATCCTGACAAAAATACAGGGGTTTGATGCCAAAGCGGTCACGCGCGAGGAAAAGTTGCTGGCGGTCCGCATCCCAGAGCGCGAAGGCAAACATGCCCTCCAGCCGTTCGACACAGGCTTCGCCCCAGCACGCATAGGCTTTCAGGATGACCTCCGTATCGCCTGTGGAAACAAATTGGCAGCCCGCGCCCAGAAGTTCGCGCCGCAGTTCCGGGTAGTTGTAGAGGGTACCGTTGAACACCAGGGTGTTGCGCGCCGCCGTATCGCGCATCGGCTGATCTGCCCGCGCGGAAAGGTCGATGATGGCAAGCCGCCGGTGCCCCAGCGCCACCGCGCCCGAATGCCAAAGGCCGCTCCCATCCGGGCCACGCGGGATCAGACGTTCCTGCATCCGCGCGATCACTTCGGGTCTGGCCGCCTGCCCGTCCAGCCGCAATTCCCCGCAAATTCCGCACATCCCGCGCCCTCCTAATCCAGCAGATGCAGGCGTCCGTCTTGCAGCGCAAAACGCCAGTCGGCATGGGCGGCAAATTCCGGGTCATGGGTCACGACGACCAGGCTCTGCAAGCCAGCGCGGGTTTGCGCGAGCAATTGACCAAAGACCTCTGCCGCAGTCTGGCGATCCAGGTTGCCAGTGGGTTCGTCCGCAAGAATACAGCCAGGTTCCGTCACCTGTGCACGGGCGACCGCCGCCCGTTGACGCTCGCCGCCGGAAAGCGCCCCAGGACGATGACTGAGCCGGTGTCCCAACCCGACCGCTTCCAGCGCGGCGGCAGCGCGGGCTTCCGCTTCCTTTTTCGGCATACGCCGGATGCGCAGCGGCATGGCCACATTTTCCAGCGCGGAAAACTCCGGCAGCAGATGATGAAACTGGTAGACAAAACCCAGGTGCCGGTTGCGCCAGTCGCCGCGCGCGGCGCCGGAAAGCGCAAAGAGATTTTGCCCCGCAAGCCAGACTTCCCCGGCACTGGGCGCATCCAGCCCGCCCAGCAGATGCAGGAGCGTGCTTTTGCCGGAACCGGAAGCGCCCAGAATGGCGACCGCTTCCCCCGGCGCGACCGACAATTCCACGCCATCCAGCACCGGCGTCACTGCGTCACCGGCCTCCGCAAAGGTTTTTTTCAGCCCCCGGCAGCAAAGTACCGCGCCTTCACTTTCCGGCTTGTCTGTTTCCTGGCGCGCTTTACTCATAGCGCAACGCCTCTGCCGGATTCACCCGCGCCGCCCGCCAACTGGGATAGATCGTCGCCAACAGCGAGAGCACAAAGGCAATGCCGGTCACTCCCAGCACATCGCCCCATTGCAGTTCGGAAGGCAGTTCCGACATGAAATAAACATCCTTCGCCAGCACCTGCGTTCCCAGCAGGCGCTCGATGAAGGGCATCACCACGTCGATATTGAGCGCCAGCGTCACACCACCGACCACGCCCAGCATCAGGCCGGTTGCGCCAATCAGCGCGCCCTGCACGACAAAGAGGCAGAGAATGCTCCCCGGTCTTGCTCCCAGTGTGCGCAGGATGGCAATGTCCGCTTCCTTGTCCGTCACCGCCATGACGAGGGTAGACACGATGTTGAAGGTTGCCACCGCGACAATCAACGACAGGATGATGAACATCATGTTTTTCTCGATCTGCACCGCGCGGAAGAAATTGGCATGGGTTTTTGTCCAGTCGGAAAAATAAACATCCGCGTTGACGGTTTCCGCCAGATCGCGCACCACGCGCGGAGTGTCGAACATGTCCCGCAATTTCAGGCGCACGCCGCTTACCGTGTCGCCAAACTGATAGAGCCGCTGCGTGTCCGCGATATGAACCAGGGCAAGCCCCGCGTCATATTCATACATGCCGACATCGAATATACCCACCAGTGTAAATACGCGAAAACGCGGCACGATGCCGGCAGGCGTGACGGTTGCCTGCGGCGAGATTACCGTCACCTTGTCCCCCGGCACGACGCCCAGACTCCGGGCCAGATCACGTCCCAGCACGATGCCAAATTGCCCCGGCGCAAGATCAGACAGCCGCCCGGATTTCATGTGCGGCGAAAAATTGGCCACGGAATCCTCCAGCGCCGGGTCAATGCCGCGCAACATCACCCCGCGCGCGTTCTGACTTGCGATCATGGCCTGCGCTTCCACAAAAGGCGCTGCCCCCACCACATCAGGATGCGCCACCGCCACCTGCGCCACCTGCCGCCAGTTGGACAAGGCGCCGTCCATGCCGAACACCTGCACATGCGAAGCCACCCCCAGAATACGAGTACGCAATTCGGTCTGGAAGCCATTCATCACCGACAGCACCACAATCAGCGCCATTACCCCCAGAGCCACGCCCAGCATGGAAATCAGGGAAATGAAGGAAATGAAATGATGTCGCCGTTTTGCCCGCGTGTAACGCAAGCCAATCAGGAGTTCATAAGGCCAGTTCACAATCCTGCGTCCAGCGGAAAAATAAGGGGGGTTATGGTAGCAGGGAATCCGGAAACGGGAGAAAAACAAAACAGGGCGGGGGCAGCCGTAGGGGCGGCCCTTGTGGCCGCCCTTTGGGGCAACCACAAGGGTTGCCCCTACCCTGTCAACGAGGTGCGCGACAGCGCGGCAATCCAAGCGGCGGTCTGGTTTTCCGGGGCGTTGGGGGCAAATCCCCAATTCCGCCTGGATTGCCACGGGTCTTCGACCCTCGCAATGACGAACAGGAAGGATTGCCGCGTCGCTTTACGCCCCGCTCTTGACGAACGGGGCGCATGGCTCAAAACCGGTAATTCACCCTGAAATTCCCTGTCACGCCCTCGCGTTTGCCGGTATAGCCCTGCACGCCAAAATCCAGCGTCAGCGCTTTTTCCGCCGTGGGATTCAACGTAAAACCCGCTTC
>JAISWQ010000046.1 GCA_031271025.1 Zoogloeaceae bacterium
CGGCGACCCGCCGGCACTTTTGAAGAAGGAGAAAGAACATGCTGGAAAAATTCGTCGTGCGGATGAATGAAAAAGGCATCCTGATGCGCGATGGCGACTTCCGCCAAATCCTGGGGCCGGGACGCTATCGTTTCCTGCCTTTTGGCGGCAAGGCCACGGTGAGCGCGCACGCGCTGGATACGGTGATGCCCGCCGAGGCGGTGGTCGATTACCTGCTGCAAAACCGTCCTGCCGAAGCGGAAGCGCATTTCATCGCCATGACCCTGAACAATGACGAGGCTGGGCTGCGTTTCGAGAACGACGTGCTGGTGGAAGTCCTGCCGCCGGGCGCGCGCCGCTTTCTCTGGAAGGGGCTGAAGGCACACCGGCTGGAGCGTTTCAACCTGGACGCGGGAGCGGAATTGCCCGCCGGGATGACGATCCGGCTCAACGCCGCCAACCTGAAAGCCCGCGCCGTAGCGGGTCTTGAGGGCATTCTGGTGGCGCAGGTGCCGGCCTATCACGTCGGTGTGTTGCGCATCGATGGGCAGATCGATCGTCTACTGGAACCCGGCCTGAGCGCCTTCTGGCGTTTCAACCGCGACATCCAGCTGGAATTGGTCGATACCCGCCTGCAAGTCATGGAGGTAAGCGGGCAGGAAATCCTGACCAAGGATCGCGTCGGCCTGCGTCTCAATCTCGTGGCGAGCTGGCGCTTCACCGATGTAGCGGGCGCGTTTGCCGCTGTCGGCAAGCCCGCCGATTATCTCTACCGCGAATTGCAGTTCGGCCTGCGCGCCGCCGTGGGCACGCGCAGCATCGATGCCATCCTGGAGAACAAGCAGGACATCGACGAGATGGTGACGGCGCATGTCAAGGGAAAACTGGCCGGTTTCGGCATCGAGGTCGCCAGCCTGGGCGTGCGCGACATCGTGCTGCCGGGCGAGATGAAGGACATCCTCGCCCGCGTGGTGGAAGCGGAAAAAGCCGCCGAAGCCAACGTCATCCGCCGCCGCGAGGAAACCGCCGCGACGCGCTCGCTCCTGAACACCGCCAAGGTGATGGAGGACAACCCTGTCGCCCTGCGTTTGAAGGAGTTGGAAACCCTGGAACGGGTGGCCGAGCGCATCGACCGCATTTCCGTCTTCGGCGGGCTGGATCAGGTGCTGAATGGCCTGGTGAGCCTGAAGGCGGGATGAGTTTCATCCGGATGGGCCGTGTCCATCCAGCAACCCCTGGGCATGAACGCGAACAGGCGAGCGGCAACAGGAAATGCTGGCGTAAATAACAGCGGCCAGCGGGTGTATTGCATCAAATCGTCCGGGATGCAACACGATTGCCTTTGGCTGTTACCGGGATGCAATCCAAAGAGGTGGGAATTTCGTCATTGCGAGGAGCGCGGCGATGTGGTTTTCCCATGACCTCGGGTTTTTGTTTCTGGAACCACTTTCCAGAGTTTTTTTTACAGGAACAGGTTTTACACCACCACTGCCGCAAAGCCTCCTCCCGGTGTGCGCATATTGGTGATTTGTCCCTGGTAGAGACGGGCAGCCGTGTGTTGGATGCGGCCTCGATAAGCGTATTGGCGCAGATCCAGTTTCAGTTCCGGCTGGCCTTCGAGCGTGACGAGGCGGCGGGTGGAAGGGGGGGTGAAGGTTTGCGCGATCATGTTGCCGCCGAGAATTTCCGCAAATTTGCTTTTGCTGAGTTTGTGACCCCGGTAGGCGGCGCGGCTGCCAAAGCCGTCGGCGGGCTTGAAAAAAAGGGTCTTGCGTTGCTGCCAGAGCTGTTCCGCGTGTTCTGCCTTGACAGCCCTGGTTTTCGGAATGCCCGCAAGAAGGCACTCCCGGAGGTCTTGCGGCACGCCCGCTGCCGCCAGCCATTCCGGGTCGGAAAGGAAAATGAGGTTGCGCTTGTCGGCAAAAAGCGCGTGCGCGCGCGGATGCGGGGTGAGGCAGACCGCGCCTGCTTCATACGCAGCGCGGAGATGGGCGTGACGTGGCGCGGCGAGGGAAAAATCCGTAAGGCGGTTGTAGACCAGATCGATTGCGCCGGTCGCGTGATACAGGCGATTCTGCCGCCAGACGAGTTCTCCGGGATCGGCGATCACCGCCTGCCAGCCCGCGCGGGCGAACACGGCGCGAGCCAGGGCAAATTCCGGGGCGAGGAATTGCGTTTGCGGCGCTTCATCCACGATGGCAAGACGGGGGGACGTGCCGCGATTCCATTCCGTGCCGAACATGGCGACAAATTCCGCGAACGTGTTTTCCAGTTCCGCGCTGCTGTCGGTCAAACCGGGGCGCGCCGCGGCGAGGACAGCGTTCAGAAAAGCGCCGCCGGCGTTGGTGTTGATTTCGATGAGGCGCGGTCCGGCGGCGGTCAGATGAAAGTCGTAGCCCATGAAAACCCCCGCGCAGCCTGGATCGAAGCGCGCGATTTCCGGTATTCGGGCGGCGATGACTTCCCGGTAGGCGGGCAAGGAAACGACATGCTCGATGGCGGCGATCAGTTCCGCCATTGCCTGTTGCGCCTCGGCGTCCACATAGACGATGGCATCGGCCAAAAGGGCGGGGTGACTCTGGCGCAGCGCCCCGGCATCCAGACCGTAGGCGGCAAAATGCCGCGCGAGCAGGGCGCGATCAATCTGCGCCGTGCTTTCCGCGTTCAGCCTTTGCGCCGCCGTGGGGTTCATTGTGGCGCGTTTCCTGCCCCTTTTTCCACGATCTCGCCGCCAAGGGCCTCCATCAGCGCGGGCAAAAGGCGTGTAAATTCACCGGATTGCAGGGCAAATTCGGCATCGAATACTTCTGCTGCGTCCAGCGTTTCGCTTTCTTCCTTCACCACGTCGAGGAAGGCGAGACGCTTGATCTCGCCTTTTTCGGTGAGGAGGAAGGAGAGGCGGTCGTCAAAGGTGAGCGCCAGCTTGACCGGGAATTTTCCTGCGGCGAGGTGGGCACGAATTTCCGCGCTGACACTTTCATCGTTCAGTGGATGGCGCACGTAGCGTACCGCTGATTTTTCCTCGGCGGCGGAAACGAGTTCGCAATCCCGGTCGATGACAAACCCGGCGGAAGCTTCCCCCGCCGCGAGCCAGTCCGCCATTGCGGCAGTGGGCGATATTTGCGTGCGCACCAGCGTGAGCGGCAGTTCCCCCAGCGCGTCGCGCAGGGTTTCCAGCGCCTCTTCGGCCTTGACGAGACTGGCGGCATCGACGCCCAGCCAGCCGTTTTCCGGGTCTATCCACAGCGCGGTGCGACGGCGACGGGTGAAGGCGCGCGGCAAAAGTTCCTCGCTAATGCGCTCTTTCAGCTCGCGCAGCGCCTTTTTGCCCAGCGGATAACCTTGTTCTTCCGCCTTTTTCGCGGCGCGTTCATTCGCTTCCTGCTGGATGACGGCGGCGGGCAGAAGGCGTTCCTCGATCGTCAGTTGCAAGAGCCAGTGTCCGCCTACCGCATGTACCAGCCTGTCCGGGGCTTCGGCGCGTGGTGGCGTAAAGCCCAGGCTCCGGGCATCCTGCGATCCACAGGGATGAAAAAGACGGCCTTGCAGGCTTTCATCGAGAACGTCCCGCGTGACATTCCAGGGATGCGGCAGGCGGTAGATTTGCAGGTTTTTGAACCACATGGTCGGGGAGATTCCAGAGTCAGGATGAAGGAAGGAAGGGGCGGCGGATGAAGTGGAGATCCCAGACGCCATGCCCCAGCTTGAGGCCGCGATTTTCAAATTTGGTGCACGGGCGATATGCGGGACGTGGCGCGTAATCCTCGGCGGTATTGGCCAGCAGCGGTTCGGCGGAGAGCACGGCGAGCATCTGTTCGGCGTAATCCTGCCAGTCGGTGGCGCAATGCAGATAGCCGCCGGGTTCGAGTCGGCTGGCCAGCAGGGCGGCGAAGGGCGGCTGAATCAGGCGGCGCTTGTTGTGCCGCGCTTTGTGCCAGGGGTCGGGGAAAAAAATGTGAATGCCGGAAAGGCTTTTTTCCGGCAGCATGTCGCGCACGATTTCCACTGCGTCATGTTGGGCAATGCGGAGGTTGGTCAAATGCGCTTCCGCGATGCGCTTGCAGAGACTGCCGACGCCGGGGAGATGGACTTCCACGCCAAGGTAATCGTTTTCGGGATGCGCGTGCGCAATCCATGCCGTGGTTTCGCCCATGCCGCAGCCGATCTCCAGAATTCTGGGCGCGGCGCGACCGAACAGGGCGTCAAGATTCAACTGCGTGGGTGCGTAGGGGACGCCGATCTTCGGCATCATTTCCGCCAGGAAACGCGCCTGCGCCGGGGACATGCGTCCGGCGCGGCGGACGAAACTGCGAATGTGCGCGTGTTCTTCCATCATTTTGTTTCTTCAGGAACCAATCAACCCGCGCGCAGGCGAGGAGGCAGCGGCCTGATAGGGCTTTTTCAGCATTCGTCCGGCGCGGAAAGCCTCACGACCGGCTTCCACCGCCTTTTTCATCGCGGACGCCATGAGTACCGGGTTTTTCGCCTGCGCGATGGCGGTATTCATCAGAATGCCGTCACAGCCCAGTTCCATCGCAATGGCGGCATCGGAAGCCGTGCCCACTCCCGCATCCACCAGTACCGGCACCTTTGCCTGCTCCAGGATGAGCGAGAGATTCCAGGGATTGAGAATGCCCATGCCGGAACCGATGAGGGAAGCAAGCGGCATGATGGCGACACAACCCAGATCTTCCAGCATCCGTGCCTGAATCGGGTCATCGGTGCAATAGACCATGACCTCGAAACCTTCCTTCACCAGCACCTGTGCCGCTTTCAGGGTTTCCGGCATGTTGGGGAAGAGGGTTTTGTCGTCGCCCAACACTTCCAGCTTGACCAGCGTGTGACCCTCCAGCAGCTCACGCGCCAGACGCAGGGTACGGATGGCTTCTTCCGCCGTAAAACAGCCCGCCGTGTTGGGCAAGAGGGTATAACGCGCAGGCGGCAGGGTCTCCAGCAGATTGGGTTGCGCCGGGTCTTGCCCGACGTTCATGCGGCGGATGGCCACCGTGATGATTTCCGCGCCGGAAGCCTCCACGGCCGCGCGGGTTTCGGCAAAATCCCTGTATTTTCCGGTGCCGACCAGCAAACGCGAATGATAGTGCCGTCCGGCAATGACGAGTTGATCCATGGATTGATCCTTTGTAATGAACACTGGCGCGCAACCACAACGCACCCTGATCGTCGCTGTACAGGTTTGCCTAGCCGCCGCCCACGGCGATGACGATTTCCAGTGTGTCGCCTGCCGCAATGGCGGTTTCCGCATGTTGGCTTTTGGGGACGATGGCGCCGTTCAGTTCCACGGCAAGACGCTTGTCCGCGTAACCCAGTTCAAGCAACAGTGCGGCGACGCTGAGACCCGCGGCAGGCAGGGAACGGACGCTGCCGTTCAGGGTGAAGACAGGAGGGGCGGCGGACATGGTAAGTGCAGGAGAAAAATCGGGAGGCGAAGTGTAGCAGACGGCAACGCAGAGCGCGCACGTGGAGGCTGCCGGGGGGCAATCCAAAGCAGGGCGGTATTCCAAGGAATTGAGAACGTAAGGAATCGCTGGAACATGCAAGGAGGCATTTGGGGGCTGGTGTCGCCCAGGTTCCTGGATTGACTGAGTGGGCATCTCTGATTACGGCACTATAGGCGTCATCACGGCAAAAAATCAGCGGCAACCCTGAGGGCTGCCGCTGATTCCGTATTTCATCACAACCCGCCCCAATCGAAACAGGGGCGGCGGAGTGTCATTTCAGACCCAGTTTGCCGCGCAGGGTGGAAAGGTCTTCCGCCAGTTTGTTGATGGCGGCGGCCATTACCGTGCGATCCTTGTCGGTGAGCTTTTCGTAGGAAACATAGCCCTTGCCGCCATTCGTCTCGTAAGTCTTGAGAATGTCGTAGACCGTCTTGAAGTTCTTGTCGACTTCAGCCAGGAATACGGCTTCCTTTTTCGCGATCAGCGGGCGCACCAGTTCGACAATCTTGTAGGAGCCGTCGGTGTTGGCCTTGAAGTCCCACAGGTCTGCCTTGCTGTAGCGGTTTTCCTCGCCGGAAATCTTGGTGGCGGCCACTTCCTCCATCAGCACCGCGGCGCCGCCCACCACCACTTCCGGCGGAAAGGTCAGCTTGCCGATGCGGGATTGCAGTTCCTTCACGTTGGCCAGGAGCTTGTCGGCGACCTGTTTCACGTCGCTGGCGCTGTTCTTCTCCCACAGGCTGTATTCGATGCGATGGAAGCCGGGGAATTCCGGATCCTTTTCCGCGCCTTCATAGTCGTCGGCGCGCGAATCGATGGCCGCGTCCAGATCGCTGAACAGTTCGGCAATCGGTTCGACGCGCTCGTAATACACGCGGGTGGGCGCGTACAGCGCCTTGGCGCGCGCCACGTCGCCCGCCTTGACGGCGGCGACGAACTTGGCCGTTTCCTTGGCGAGTTGATCCACGTTTTCGCTGACGTAGATCTTGTACTCGGCGACCGGGCCGACGAGATCCAGCGGCGCGGACTGGGCGAGGGCAACGCCGCTCGTGACACTGCCGAGCAGGGCTACGGCGGGAATGAGGTGTTTGATGTTCATGCTGATGTTCTCCTGGCTCTAGCCATTGGGTTGAAAAAAACTGCTCACCGCGCCGAAGCGCGAACGGCGGCGATCAACGCGCTGCCGAAGAAGTCGCCCGCGCGGGCGACGCCCGGCAGGGTGAAGAAGTAGCCGCCGCCCACGGGTTTCAGGTATTCCTCCAGCGGCTCGCCGTCCAGACGGCTCTGCACGGTGATGAAACCCTTTTCCAGATCGGCCTGGTAACAGATGAAGAGCAGTCCCTGGTCGAGCTGGCCGTTCTTCGCCACGCCGTTGAAGTAGTTGAACGGGCGACGCAGGATGATGTTGTCCTGGGTCTCCGGCGTGCGGTCGTTGGCGAGGCGGATGTGCGAATCCAGCGGCGTTTTTTCGCCTTGCGGGTCGCTGGTGTAGTCGGGCACGTCGGATTCCCTGGCGTGCGGCTTGTCCAGCGGCGCGCCCGTGACCTTGGTGCGGCCAATGAACGCCTCCTGCTCCCACAGCGGCGCGCGATCCCAACGTTCGACAAAGTTGCGGATGATGCGCACGGCCTGATAACTGCCATTCAGCGCCCAGGCGGGTTCGCCCCGTTCCGGCCCGACCCAGACCAGGTGGTTCATCAACGCCGTGTCCCCCGAATCGGGGTTGGCCGAGCCGTCGCGGAAACCGAGAAGGTTGCGCGCGCTCTCCGCCAAACCGTCCGGGCCGGGCTGGATGACCGGCACGTTGCCTTCCTGCATCCAGCGCAGCACCAGTTGATCGGCCAGGTTCTTGAGGATGTCGCGCAGGGCGTGTTGCGTGCTGTCCTGCGTGTTGGCGCAGATTTGCAGATTCAGATCGCCGTGGCAAAGCGCGGCGTCCAGCGCGTCGTTGGGAAAGCGCGTCATGCGGGAAAGGCGCAACGGCTTGTGCGGTTTGAGCCACGCCCGATCCTCGAACAGCGAATTGCCCAGCGAGACGGTGAAGGTGAGCGCGTCCGGCGGGATGTTCGGGCCAAGAATGCCGGAATCGGCGGGCGGCAGACGCGGGTCATATTCCGGTGGTGTGCCGCCGCGCGTCAGGAACACCGCGCGATCCGTCAGACGCCGGAAAAGACGCTCCAGTTCGTCGGGCGTTTCGGCCAGCACGGAAAAGCTGGCGATCATGCCATTGGCCGGGCGCGGATTGGTGATGCCGGACTGGTGTTTGCCATAAAAGGGAACGCTGTCCCTGGGCGAAGCGGCATTCGTCACCGGGGCGTCGGTCACGTTGGCCTCGCGCCCGCTCGCGGCGCGCGCAAGGCTTGCGTAACCGCCCAGACAGACCGTGCCCAGCGCGGCGACGCCCATCTTGAGCGCCGCGCGGCGGCTGGCGGATGTATCCGGCGCGCGTGTTTTTGCGCGCTCCATGCTGTCGCGCAAAAGGTCGGCAGCGGGTGTTTCATGTTTTTCCATCATGTCTCTCCTCATGTATGGGTTATTGGTGGTGGTGGGTTCGGCACAGGTCATTGCAGACCCAGCGCCGGGTTGATCTTTGCGAGCGTGTCGGCCAGCGCGCCCGTCTTTTGCGCCAGATCGTCACGTTGCGCCGCGCTTATCCGCGTGTAGGGCGGAAAATCGTCCTGCACGCGCAGGGAATCCAGCGCCGCGCGCAATGTTTGCAGACGCTGACGGTGCTCCTCGGCCAGCGGCGCGTTGGCGCCGGAAAGCAGGTCGTCGAGCAGCATCCCGCTTTTTTCCATGCCTTCGAGATTGGCTTCGAGATCGGCCAGATCGCTTTGGGCGTAAGGGTTTTCGCCTTGCAGGATCGCGCCGTCGGCCAGACGCCGGGCTTGCCAGAGCGCGCTGTCGATCAGGTCTTCAGGACCTTGCTGCACGCCCTCGCGCAGCCGGTTTTTGAGCGTTTGCGCATCCTCGGCCAGTTGCCGCGCAAAGGGTTCGAGTTCCTTGAGTCCTGCGGGACGCTTCTCCTGGAACAGTCCCTTTTCCAGACGATGGAAGCCGACAAAGGCGGCGTCCGCCTCGCGTCCGGCCAGATATTCGGCCTGCGGATTGAGGCGTGACTGCACATCCGTCATGCGCCCGACCACGGCCTCCATGCGCTTGTAAGCCGCGCGGGCGTCCAGCCAGGTTTTGCGCGCGGTCGCAAGATCGTCTGCCGCGATTGCTTCGGCGAGTGTTTCCGCCTCACGCGCCAGCGCGCTCGATTGCAACACCAGGAAGACGCGCATTTCCGACAACGGGCCGATGAAGGACTGCGCCGGCGGACGCAGACGTTCCGCCTCGGAAGCGTCGGTGGGCGTCACCTTCAACGTGCCGCGCGGATTGGTCAGCAGTCCGCAGGTGATGACGAATTCGCCCGGCCTCAGTTTGACAGTCAACAGCGAATGAAAGCCCGGCGCGATGTTTTCGCGCTCGGCCAGCACCATCACGCCGTCGAGAATCTCCCATTCCAGGGTGCGGCGCGAGGCGTTGTGAATCTCGAAGGTGGTCACGCCCGCCGGCACGACGAAATCCAGCGGCTCGCAGGTCTGGTCGCTGATCACCACCTTGTGCGTGTCGCCGCGCTGCGGGCCTTGTGCCGTGCGTGTCGCGTGTACGAACAGCCACAGGGAAAGCGCGACCAGGACGAACGCGGCGAAGAGCGCCAGATACGTCAAACGCCCTGGCGCGGGAACGCTCCCGGCAGCGGCGGCAACGGATTCGGCGGCAACGGCGATCTTTGCCGCGGGCGCCGCCGCAACCGCTTCGGCGCGCGGGCGCAGGAACAATACCAGCGCCGGAAACAGATACAGGAACCAGGCCAGCACCTCACCCCAGGCGGGCGACTCGTGATAGCCCAGCACGCCCGCGAGCACCGTGCCAATCACGCTGGAATGGGAGAGCACGCCGCTGAAATCGTAGGCCACGCCCTGCATCAGGTTCCACACGCCCGCTTCGTGCAGGTTGCGCAACACGCCGGAGAAGAGACCGGCGGCCACCAGCAGGATGAACAGCCCCGTCCATTGGAAGAATTTCGCCAGATTCAGCCGCACCCCGCCCCAGTAGATGCCCAACCCCAGGAGCACTGCCACCACGATGCCGCCGAGCGCGCCCGTCGGCGCAGCCCAGCCGGAACTTTGCTGGAAGATGGCCAGAAGGAAAAAGACGGATTCCAGTCCCTCGCGCGCCACGGCGAAGAACGCCATGCCCATCAACGCCCAGGTCGCGCCCCTGCCGCTGCCCGCGCCAATGGCCGCGTCCACGGAGCCGAGCAGTTGCGCCTTGAGCGAACGCGCCGCCCCGCGCATCCAGAAAGCCATGTAGGTGAGCACGCCCACCGCCACCAGTCCGATGACGGCCTCGAAGAATTCCTGTGCCTTTTGCGGAAACTCGTGTCCGGCCATCAGCACGGCGGCGCCCGCGAATATCGACATGGCCGCCGCCAGCAACACGCCAACCCAGACGGTCGGCAGCCAGCGCGCGCGTCCCGTCCGCTGGAGATAGCTGGCGATGACGCCGACGATAAGGGCGGCTTCCAGCCCTTCGCGCAGCATGATGAGAAAAGGAACGAACATGGCAGCCTGCAATAATGAATGAGAATGATTCCCAGAATAATTCTTTTAAACGATGCGGATGGTAAGGAGTATGCAATCGCATGTCAAGCGTCAGGAGAAACCGGGGTGCGATCCAAAATGGCGGAAATTCCATCATTGCGAGGCGCTTCAGCCCTCGCTTGTGCACCAAAGATGGCGGAAACGCGGCCTGCTGGAAACCAGCAAAAATTAGCGACTGCCCTTCAGGGCTGTCGGTCAAACTCCATTGGGAAGGGGTTTCTCTCCCCTCCCCAATGGCTACGGTCGAAACCCCGGCCTTCAGGCCGGGGTTCCAACCTTCGCACCGCCCTGAAGGGCGGGGTTTCAAACCGGAGTTAGTTTTACGATGAACAGGTTTTCAGCTGCAGACGGGGCGGGATGACAGATGGAAACGAAAAGGAGAGAAGTCCGGACTGTACGTTACGCGCCTACCGGCAGCGCCGTTTTTGCGATCACCTCGCGCAGGACAAAGCTCGTATGTACGCCAGAGACTCCGGGGATGGGGGTGAGGCGGTTGAGCAGCAGTTTTTGATAGGCATCCATATCCGTGACCACGGCTTTCAACTGGTAGTCGGCATTCTGCCCGGTAATCAGCAGACATTCGATGATGTCCGGGATTTCCGCGACGGATTTCTCGAAATTCTCGAAGCGTTCCGGGGTGTGCCGATCCATCGAAATGTGAATGAGGGCAAGCAGGGGAAGTCCCAGCTTTCTGGCGTCCAGCATGGCGCGGTAGCCCGTGATGAAACCGGCTTCTTCCAGCGCGCGCACCCGGCGCAGGCAGGGCGAAGGGGAAAGGCCAATGCGCTCGGCCAGATCCTGATTGCTCAAACGGCCTTCCTGTTGCAGCGTGGTCAGAATGAGGCGATCGTAGCGATCCAGTTGCATGATGTTGAGAAAACAGGAAAGAAAAAGCAGTATATGCCAAAAATCATATCTGAACGAATATTAAATGCCAATAAAGACGAATTCAATGGAAAAAACGCAAGCACCTGCCGGGAAGTTTTCCTTATCATGACGGCATCGCAAGTCTTGTTTGAAGGAGTCTTCTGTCATGTCCATGCAAAAACCTGCCGCTGCCAAATATCGTCCCTTTCCACCTGTTGTCTTGCCCGACCGGCGCTGGCCGGAGGCGCGTCTCTCCCGCGCGCCGATCTGGATGAGTACTGACCTGCGCGACGGCAATCAGGCGCTTTTTGAACCGATGAACGTGGAAAAAAAGCTCCGCCTTTTCGATTTGCTCTGCGCCATCGGCATCAAGGAAATCGAAGTGGCCTTTCCTTCTGCCTCGCAGCTGGAGTTTGATTTTGTGCGCCGTCTGATTGAAGAGGATCGCATTCCCGCAGGGGTCACAATCGAGGTGCTGACCCAGGCGCGCGAACCCTTGATTCGCCGTACCTTCGAGGCAATTCGGGGGGCGCGGCGTGCCATTGTGCATGTTTACAACGCCACGTCCGAAACGTTCCGGGACATGGTGTTCGGCATGAGCAAGACAGAAGTGAAGCGGCTGGCGGTCGATGCCGTGGCGCTTATCCGCGATTGCGCGGCGGCAATGCCGGAAACCGGAATCGTCCTTGAATACAGCCCGGAAACGTTCACCGCAACGGAACTGGAATTCGCGCTGGAAGTTTGCGACCAGGTCACGGAAACCTGGGGGGCGACGCCGGAAAACAAGGTCATCCTCAATCTTCCAACCACGGTGGAAATGGCAACGCCCAACATTTACGCAGACCAGATCGAATGGATGCACCGTCACCTCGCGCGGCGCGAGGCGGTGATTTTGAGCCTGCATCCGCACAATGACAGAGGCACGGGCGTGGCCGCTGCCGAACTGGGCCTGATGGCGGGCGCGGATCGTGTCGAAGGCTGCCTTTTTGGCAATGGCGAACGCACCGGCAATGCCGATCTCGTCACACTGGCGCTCAACCTTTATACCCAGGGCGTGGATCCGGGGCTTGATTTTTCTGATCTGCCCGCGATTGTTCGCGTGGCGGAAGCCTGCACGCAATTGCCTGTCCATCCACGCCACCCTTACGCGGGGGATCTCGTCTTCACGGCGTTTTCCGGTTCCCATCAGGATGCCATTCGCAAGGGATTTTCCGCGCGAAAATCGGGCGCGGCGGCGGGTTTCTGGAACGTGCCCTATCTCGCCATCGATCCGGCGGACATTGGCCGTAATTACGACGCGCTGATTCGGGTCAACAGTCAGTCCGGCAAGGGCGGTATCGCCTTCCTGCTGGAGACGGAATATGGTCTTGCCCTGCCGCGCCGCCTGTTGCTGGAATTTTCCGGCATTGTCCAGCGTCACATGGACACGCAGGGCGGCGAGATGCGACCGGCGGATTTGTGGCGGATTTTTGCCGCCAGTTACCTGAACCCGGAAAACGCAACCCTGGTTTACCGGGCACATCAGTTGTTTGAAACGCAAGGCGGGCAAGGGATACGCCTGTCACTGGAAGCGCGCGGTCAAAAGCGGGTACTGGAAGGCGTGGGCAACGGCCCCATAGACGCGGCGGTCAACGCCCTGCGCCAGGCTGGCATGTTGGCGCAGGTGGAGAGTTACGAGGAACGCGCCATCACCCTTGCCGCCAGTGCCGAAACGGCCACAGACGGTCTGCAATCCGCCCAGGCCTGCGCCTTCATGGAAGTGCGCCTGGAAGGTCAAGGCAGCGCGCGCTATGGCGTGGGGATCGATGCCAACATCGTGACCGCTTCGCTCAAGGCACTGCTGGGGGGGCTTGAGCGCGCGCTGAGCGATGAAATCAGATAATCGCCGCGATGGCTCTGGCGACAACCGGCAGGTTGCGGCTGTTCAGCGCCGCCACGTTGATGCGCCCGGAGGCCACGGCGTAAATGCCGAATTCGGTTTTCAGACGTTCCACCTGATCCTTTGTGAGACCGGTAAAGGAGAACATGCCGCGTTGTTGCGCAATGAAGGAAAAGTCCTGCTTCGCGCCCGCCGCTTTCAGGGTATCCACCAGACCCGTGCGCATGGCGCGGATGCGGTCGCGCATCCCGGTCAGTTCGTTTTCCCAGAGCGCGCGCAGTTCAGGATTCGTCAGCACCGCCGCCACGATCGCGCCGCCGTGCGTGGGCGGGTTGGAATAATTGGTGCGGATCACACGCTTCACCTGCGAAGCGACTCGCGTCGCTTCTTCCTTGCTCGCGGTAACGATGGAAAGTGCGCCCACGCGCTCGCCGTAGAGGGAAAAATTCTTGGAAAACGAAGAAGAAACAAAGTATTGCAAGCCAGAGGCGGCAAAGGCGCGCACCGCAGCGGTATCTTGCTCGATGTCGTCGGCAAAGCCCTGATAGGCCATGTCGAGAAAGGGAACCAGACGCTTTTCCTTGCAGAGCGCCGCAAGTTCTTCCCATTGCGCGGGGTTGAGGTCCGCGCCAGTCGGGTTGTGGCAACAGGCGTGCAGCAGCACGATGGATTCCGGCGGCAAGGATGAAAGCTTTTGCTTCATGCCCGCGAAATTCACGCCGCGCGTGGCGGGATCGTAGTAGGGATAGGTTTCGATGGGAAAACCGGCTGTGGAAAAAAGGGCGCGGTGGTTTTCCCAGGAAGGATCGCTGATGAAAAGGGTCGTCTGCGGCAACAACTGTTTCAGGTAATCCGCGCCCACTTTCAGCGCGCCCGTTCCTCCCAGCGTTTGTACCGTGACGACGGAACCGTCGTCCGCACGTTGCGAACCTGTGCCGAAAATCAGCGCGCGCACGGCTTGGTTGTAGGCAGGATTGCCGTCGATAGCCTGATAGCCGCGCGGCGGCTGTGCCTTCAACCGCGCTTCTTCGGCAGCCTTGACCGCTGCCAGGAGCGGCAGTTTACCGTTGTCGTCGTAATAAACGCCGACACCCAGATTCACCTTGTCGGTACGGGTATCGGCGTTGAAAGCTTCGGTCAGACCGAGAATGGGATCGCGCGGCGCCATCTCGACAGCCGCAAACAGGGATTCAGCCATGTTCATTGCTCCTGTGTTGGGGAAGAAAGGCTGAGAATTTTAGCATGTGGAGCACTGCGCGCCCTTTTCCTTTTCTCGGATGACCGCCGCGATCAAGGCCATGACTCGCCCGGTTGCGCCCCGGCAACTGGCCGCGAAACGCAGCGCGGCAGCGGACATCTGCTGGCGCAGGGCGGCATTTTCCAGGAGAGTGTTCACCGCGGCGGCGCATTCCTCGACGTCATGAATCCGCCGCGCCGCGCCTGCTGCCACTGCGTCCCCGGTTGCGCGGGCAAAATTGAAGGTATGCGGCCCCACCAGCACCGGACAGGCACAGGCGGCGGCTTCGATCAGATTCTGTCCCCCCAATGGCGCCAGACTGCCCCCCACAAACGCGACATCCGCCATGCGATAACAGGCGGGCAGTTCCCCAAAACCATCCACCAGCCAGAGCCGGGTTGCCGCGTCGGCCATGCCTGCGCTACGCCGTTTCACGGGGATGCCCAACCCTTGCGCCAGCGTCTCGATATCCGCGCTGCGTTCCGGGTGACGGGGCGCGATGACCAGCAGGACATCAGGATGGCGCAGACGCTGCCAGACCGCGATCAACATGGCTTCTTCGCCTTCGCGGGTGCTGGCCGCCAGCAACACCGGGCGCTCGCCCAATGCGGCTCGCCAGACTTCGCCCTGCGCGAGCAGTTCGGCACTGGGCGCGACCTCAAACTTGAGGTTGCCGCACACCTCGATGTGCCCTGCCCCCAGCAGCGCGAGACGGTTGGCATCGGCTTTGCTTTGCGCCGCCACTGCGGCAAGGCGGCGCAAAGCCGGACGCAGGAGTGGCGCAACGCGCGCGTAGCCGCGCGCGCTTCGCCGCGACAGGCGCGCATTGACCAGCAATACCGGTATCCCGTGCCGCTGGGCGGCAGCAAGCAGATTCGGCCAGATTTCCGTCTCCAGCAACAGACCCAGATCGGGACGCGCCCCTGCCAGAAAACGCGCCACCGCTCCCGGCAGATCGTAGGGCAGATAGACAATCCGCGTGTTTTGCATTGCGCCATAAAGCGCCTGAGCCGTCGCCCGCCCGGTAGGCGTCATGCAGGTCAGAATGAGCGTCGCCGCCGGATAGCGCGTGCGCAGGGCGGCAACGAGGGGTTCCGCCGCCCGCATTTCGCCTACGGAAACCGCGTGCAGCCAGATGCGCGCCACCTGCGCCGGGACGCCTGGAATCTCCTTTTTGCCCTGCATCAGCGCCGTACCGTAAAAACCCAAACGCTCGCCCCAATGACGGCGGTAATCCGGCTGACGGCGGGAACGCCAGAGCAGACGCAGCAAAAAACAGGGCGTCAGCAGCCGCCAGAGCAGGGTGTAAAGCGCGTGCGCCATCATGCCTGGCCTTTCAGCACGGGTTGCAGCGCCGCCAGCACTTCCGCCACGGCCGGTGTTTTACCCTTGCCGCCCAGATTGCGATGCCAGCCCACGCCATAAACTCCGGTCAAGCCGGGTTCTGTTGCGGTATAAAGCGCAAGCACCGGGGTTTCGACCGCTGCCGCGAGATGGGAAAGCCCGGTATCCACGCCAACCGCCAGCCGCGCGTGGCGCAACAGATCGGCAAGCGCCGTGAGCGACATCGGCGGAATCGCCTGCGCGCCGGGAATCTGCGCCGCCAGATCGCGGGCACGGCGACGTTCCAGTATGGAACCGCCCGGCAACAACGGCGTCAGCCCCCGTTCCGCCAGCGCCCGTCCCAGAACAACCCAATGCGCATCCGGCCAGAGCTTGTCCTCGCGGCTGGCGGCAGTCAGCAGCACAGCGGAACTGCCTTGCGGCATGGTGTTTTCACGCGACTGGGCAAGACCGTAATCCAGAGTTTTCGGGAGTTCATAATCGAATGCGGCAGCCGCCAGCATCCGGTTGCGCACGACTGCGTGCTGTCCTTTCGGCACGGCAAAGCGCGTCTCGTAAAAACGCGCCGCCAGCGGTTCCCGCGCCGAGGCCGCATCGTAACCCAGATGCCGCCCACAGGCGCGGCACGCCAGCAACGCGCTTTTCAGCAAGCCCTGTGTATCCAGCACGGCAAGGTAGCGTTCCGCCGCGAGCTGTTGCCGAAACGCCGACACTTCGCGCCAGGTTTGGCGGGAAAACAGCGCCTTGCGCCAGCGCCGCAGCGCCACGGGAATCACTCGCCGCACCGCCGGATGCAGCGCCGGAATTTCCGCAAAAGGTTCTTCCACCAGCCAATCCAGTTCAATGCCGGGAAAACGCGCCGCCAAATCGCTCGCCACCGGCAGATTGTGGATGACATCCCCCAGCGAAGAGGTTTTCACGAGCAGGACACGGGGCACAGCAGCAGGCAAAGACGAAGGCATTGCGCAAAAAGCCAGACGGAAAAGGGCAAATTATAAGGAATCACGGGAAGCGCAATGCGTCCACACCCGATATCGGGCGCGATTATCACAATGCCGTCAGCACTGCGTCGCCCATTTCCTTCGTGCCGACCTTCGTCATCCCCGGCTCGAAGATGTCGCTGGTGCGCAAGCCTTGCGCCAGCACCTTCTTCACCGCCTCCTCCACGCGCCGCGCGGCTTCTTCCAGATTAAAGGTGTAGCGCAACAGCATGGCGGCGGAAAGAATCGTCGCCAGAGGGTTGGCCGCGTTCTGTCCGGCGATGTCCGGGGCGGAGCCGTGCGAGGGTTCGTAGAGTCCCTTGT
>JAISWQ010000086.1 GCA_031271025.1 Zoogloeaceae bacterium
CAGCTTCCCCAACCCCCACAAACCCCACCCGCGCCTGGCCAGCCATAATCATTGGGGGGCGGGGGAACTCAGCTTGCAGCATGGCGACCTTCGGCATAACCCATGGAAGAGAAGAGGTGACGCTTCTCCCACGCGGGATTATCCCCCTGAAAAAGGGAAATTTCGGACCAGAGTTGGTTTTTGATGAATTGGGCAAATTTCTTCCAGTGCCCATTCCCACACCAGCCAATTTAAAGCCGCCGCGCGCACCCCCCCCCCCCCCCCAGTTTTCCCATACCGTAAATCAGCAATGGCGCGGTAAGCGGTGGAATAGTGGACATGGCAGGCAGGTACGATGATGGAAAACAGGCGGTTTATACCACAACCTGCCATGACCGTCAGCATAAGCCGACCTTGTCACAGACCGAAATCCGGAAGGGGTTTGCATCCCCTTCCAGGTGGCTACAGTCGAAACCCCGGCTCAGGCCGGGGTTCCAACCTTCGCACCGTTCTTGCGGGCGGGGTTTCAAACCAGAGGTGCTTTTACGATGAAGACAGGCGGCGCGTTTACTTTCGACGATCCGCTCTTCGCCGAATTCCTGACTTTCAGCGCCCCGGAAAAATAAAACGCGCCCCACACGGTCACGCGGGGAGTTCCCGGAACCGTTCTGCCAGTACCGCAATCATCCCCGCCGTTGCGCCCCAGATATAGTAATGACCATAAGGGATGGCGAGATATTCGCGGCGTTCGCCTTTGTAGACAAGGCTGTCACGGCGGTGGTTTTCCGGGTTGAGGAGGAATTCCAGGGGCGCTTCGAAGATTTCCTCGACTTCTTCCGGGGCGGGAGAGAGCGCAAGGGGAGGCACAAGGCGCGCGACGACGGGGTGGATCAAAAAACCGGTGACAGTGGCGTAGGGCGGAAGTTCGCCCAGGATTTCCGCCGCTTCCGGGGCAAGGCCGATTTCTTCCCGTGCCTCCCGCAGCGCCGCCGCGATTGGGGTGGGGTCTGCCGGATCCATGCTGCCGCCAGGAAAGCTGATTTGTCCGGGATGATCGCGCAGATGCGCCGTGCGGCGGGTGAGGAGAAGGGTGACGCCTTGCGGATGATCCACCAGGGGCACCAGCACGGCAGCAGGAGTGAGATTTTCCCGTGTTGCGCCCGCGTCTCCGGCAAGATTGGCGGAAGAGCGCGGCAGTTTGTCCTCTACCGCAAGCGCGGCGGCAAGGCGCGTCCAGAAGTTCTGTGATGAGGGCAAGGGTGGCATGGAAAGGGAGAAGGAAGTTTCCGGCAACTTTCGCCACCGTATATCGACAACAACCGCTGGATTACGCCACCTGACAAGGGCGCGTCCAGACAAGGAAAGCTGTTGCGGGAAAAAGCGTCAAAACCGCCTTTTCAGCGTCATGTTGTCGCCTTCGCGCGTCATGTTGACGCGATTCAGAAAACTCATGCCAAGCAGGGCGTAGGGAAGATCTTCTTTGGGATTCACCGAACAATCCACATTATGCAAGACGATGGTGCCGACCCTGACCGTGTGCAGTTTCAGAAAGAAGGCGACCACCTGACCGTTGGCCGTATCCACATAGCCTCTCTGGGCCGTTTCCAGATTGAGGCGCAGTTTCTTGGCGTCGGAAGCCCCCAATGCCACGGTGGTAGCGCCGGTATCCACCATGAATCTGATGCCGACGCCGTTGATGGCGCCCTCGGACATGAAATGACCACGCGAATCAGCTATCAGGGTCACGCTGGCATCGACGTCGTTGATCTCGGCCACAGCATTCTGCCCGATGCGCATGACGCGCTGCTTGCCGTCGATCAGCATGGTCACCGTTTCACCCTGGGTGGAAATGATCTTGACGCCCAGATGTTCCTGGCCGGGCGCCAGGATGCGCGGTGGCGCACCATCTATGCTGACAATGGCCTTGTTGGCCACGATGCCGACCAGCCCGACATCGGCCAATGCACTCGGGGGGGAAAAAGCGGAAAGCGCCGCAAGCGTCAAAGCCCCTGTAAAATACCAGCCTTTGCGATTTCCGTGCGCTTGCATCATGCGTCCTGTTGCCATTTTTCGTCATTCTCCGACTGAAGGTGCCGGCTATTTTGCCATATTTCTCGAAGCCCGCCGCATCCCCTGGACATTGATTCCACTGGATCACGGCGCGCCCGTGCCAACAACCCCAGACGCCTTTTCCGGACTCTGTTTCATGGGAGGTCCCATGAGTGTCAATGACGATCTGCCCTGGATAGACCCTGTTTGCACCCTGATTCGCCGCGCGGCAGCGGAAAACGTGCCGGTGTTGGGGCATTGTCTGGGCGGGCAGCTCATGAGCAAGGCGCTGGGGGGCGCGGTGACGCGGAATCCCGTGCCGGAAATCGGCTGGAGTACGCTTGCCGGGGAAACACACCCGCAGGCCGCGCACTGGTTGGGGGCGTTTGCCCAGAAGGAAATGACGGTCTTTCAATGGCATGGCGAAACCTTCAGCCTGCCGCCGGGGGCAAGCCTGCTGGCGGGCAACGCCGCCTGCGCGCGCCAGATTTTTGCGCTGGACGAACGGCATCTGGGGATGCAGTGCCATGTCGAAATGACGCCGGAAATGATCGCCTGCTGGTGCGAACAGTGGCCGTCGGAGGCGGCACATCTGCCTTCCGTGCAGACGCCGGAAGCCATGCTGGCGGAAGCTCCGCGGCGTCTGCCGGAATCGCGGCGGCTGGCCGATCAGCTTTATGGCCGCTGGGTGGAAGGTTTGCGCGCCTGATGGCACAGCGCGCGCCGCAGTTCCTGCCCTGGCTGTTCCGCCTGTTGGGACGCTGTTCCCTCGCTACCCTGCATCGCCTGGGGGCGCTGGCGGGCTGGCTCGTCTATGCCGCTTCGCCGCGTTATCGCTGCCATCTGCGGGATAATCTGGCGCAGGCGGGGTTTCCGCCGGAATTGCGCGGCGCGGCAGCGGCGGAAGCGGGCAAGCAGATGCTGGAACTGGCGCGCATCTGGACGAAATCACAGGAAGAAGCCGTGGCGCAGGTGCGGGAAGTGCGCGGCTGGGCGAACGTGGAAGCCGCGCAGAAAGCCGGACATGGCATTCTCCTGTTGACGCCGCACCTGGGCTGTTTCGAGATTGCCGCGCAATATTACGCCGCGCGTGGCGGGGAAATCGCCGTGTTGTACCGTCCGCCGAAGTGGGCGGGCTTGCAGCGGTTGATTGAAAACGGACGCCAGCGCGCGCGTTTGCGCCTCGCGCCTGCCGACCTTTCCGGCGTGCGTACCCTGATGAAAACCCTGAAGCGCGGTCAGACCGTGGGGTTGCTGCCCGACCAGACGCCGAAAAAAGGCGAGGGCGTCTGGCTGGATTTTTTCGGGCATCCGGCCTACACCATGACGCTGGCGGCGCGGCTTTCCGAACTTGCGCCTGTCGTGCTGATGGTCTGCTGTGAACGCCTGCCTGCCGGCGCGGGGTTTCGCCTGCATTTCGCGCCGCCGCAAGCGCCAATCGAAGGGGAAACCCTCGCCCGCGCCGCCGCAATCAACAGGGAAATCGAAACCCTGATTCGCCGTGCGCCCGCCCAATATCTGTGGGGCTATCACCGCTACAAGGGGCGGCAGGAAGCCGTGAAACGGGAGCGCGTGTGAGCCGCAAAAAGACCTCTGCTTTTACACGCGGTCTCTCCCGCCTGGCTTTGGGGGGACTCTGGCTTTTGCATTTTCTGCCCCTGTCCGTGTTGCGCTTTCTGGGGCGGATTCTGGGTGTGCTGTTTTTTCTTTTTGGGCGGGAACGGCGGCGCATTGCCCGGATCAATCTGCGCCTGTGTTTTCCCGAATGGAGCGAAGCCGAGCGGGCGCGGGTGCTGCGCGCGCATTTCATCTGTTTTGCGCAGGCTTTTCTCGACCGCACGCTCTTCTGGTGGGCGTCGCGCGAACGGCTCTGTCGCGTGACCCGTCTGGTTGGACGCGAACATCTGGAGCGCGGGGATGGCCGTCCGACCATTTTGCTCGCGCCGCATTTTGTCGGTCTGGACGCGGGCGGCGCGCGGATGACGATGACCACGCCCTTGGTGAGCATTTATTCCAGCCAGAAAAATCCGGTATTCAACGCCGTACTGCTTGCGGGACGTTCGCGCTTCAACACGCCGGTGCTGCTCTCGCGGCAGGAAGGCATGCGCCGCGCCCTGAAGGCCATGAAGCAGGGTCTGCCCTTCTACTATCTGCCGGACATGGATTTCGGAAGGCGCGAATCCATTTTCGTGCCCTTTTTCGGGGTGACGGCGGCGACCATTCCCGGCGTCGCCAGGCTGGCGCGGGCGACAGGCGCCAGGATTGTGCCCTGTGTGAGCCGGATGACGGCACAGGGCTACACAGTGGAATTGTTGCCGCCCTGGGAAAACTATCCCGGCGCGGATGTGGAAGCCGACACCCTTTTCATGAATCGCTTTGTCGAAAACCTGATTCGGCAGCAGCCCGCGCAGTATTATTGGGTGCACAAGCGTTTCAAGACCCGTCCGCCGGGTGAAGCGAAATTCTATTGAGGTGCGCTTATGGCATCAACGTGTGTCCTGACTCCCGTCACCCCCGCCGACGTCGCGGCGCTTCCGGCGCTGGCGCGGGAAATCTGGCATTCCGCCTATCGTGACCTCCTGCCGCCGGGACAAATGGATTACATGCTGGCGGAACGCTACGCGCCGGAAGCCATACTTGCCGATCTCGCCCATCCGCAACAGCATTGGTGGATGCAGGCCTGGCTGGAAAAACGCCGCGTCGGCTTTGCGCATGGCATGGCGCATGAGGGTGAATTCAAGCTGGACAAGCTCTATGTTCATCCCGATTGCCAGCATCAGGGCACAGGCTGGGCGCTGGTTTCCTGGATGCGCGATACGGCGCGGGCAGCGGGCTTTCCCCGCCTTATCCTCGCTGTCAACAAGGGCAACGCCCCGGCGCTGCGCGCCTATCGCCGCATGGGTTTTTCCACACGCACGGCGGTTGTTACCAGTATTGGCGGTGGATTTGTCATGGATGACTATATTCTGGAACTGGCGACCGGCGTGCGTCTTGCCTTTGCCAAAATGCAGGGTTTGGGCAACGATTTCATGGTGCTGGATGGTCTGCGCCAGAAAGTGCGCCTGACGCCTGCCCTGATCCGGCGTCTGGCGGATCGGCATTTCGGGATTGGTTTTGACCAGTTGCTGCTGGTGGAAGCGCCGACACAAGCCGGGGTGGATTTTCGCTATCGCATTTTCAACGCCGACGGCGGCGAAGTCGAACAGTGCGGCAACGGCGCGCGCTGCTTTGCCCGCTTCATACGCGATGAAGGACTGACAACCCAAACGGAAATCCGGGTGGAAACACAAAAAGGGATCATCACGCTGCGTCTGGAGGCCGATGGTCAGGTGACGGTCGACATGGGCGAGCCGCGCTTCGCGCCGGCGGAAATTCCTTTTCTCGGCGCGGCGGAGGAGGCGCTTGTCTATCCGCTGGAACTGGCGGCAGGCGAGAGGGCGGAAATCAGCGTCGTCTCCATGGGAAATCCCCATGCCGTGCTGATCGTGCCGGAAACAGAGCGCGCGCCGGTTGCGGATTGGGGCGCGCAAATCGAGGCGCATCCGCGTTTTCCCGCGCGGGTGAATGTGGGCTTCATGCAGGTGGTGGCTCGTCACAGCATCCGCCTGCGCGTTTTCGAGCGTGGCGCGGGCGAAACGCTTGCCTGTGGCACCGGCGCCTGCGCCGCCGTCGTGGCGGGCGTGCGGCGTGGTCTTCTGGAAGCGCCCGTGCGGGTAACGACGTGCGGGGGCGAACTGGAAATTTGCTGGCAGCCGGGCGCATCCGTGCGCATGACCGGGCCTGCCGTTTCTGTCTTTACCGGAGTTGTCGAACCATGAGTGAAAGTCTGAGTGCCGCCCAGGTTGCGGAATACCTGCAGGATCATACGCAATTTTTTGAGCAATATGCCGAAATGCTGGCGGAAATCCGTATTCCGCATCCGCATGGCGGACGCGCTGTTTCGCTCACCGAGCGCCAGATGGTCAGCCTCCGTGAGCGCAACCGGGAACTGGAGCGGAGGCTCCAGACCCTGATGCAGTTCGGTGAGGACAACGACATCCGCAGCGAAAAAATGCACCGTCTCTCGGTGGCGCTGGTGGCGGCGGAGACGTTTCAGTCGGCGCTGCATCTCATCCATTTTCATCTGCGCGACGATTTTGCCATTCCCCATGTCGCCCTGCGCCTGTGGTCGCGCCCGGAAGGGGTGGAGGATTTACCGGAATTTGCAACGGTCAGCGCGGAGTTGCAGGGGTTTGCCGAAACCCTGCTGAAACCCTATTGCGGCGCCTCGCCCGCAACGCACAGCGCGGCCTCCTGGTTTGGTGAAGCTGCCGGCCACATTCGTTCGGAGGCGCTGATTCCGTTGCGGAATGGCGGCGGCGCGATCGGCATGATCGCTCTGGGCAGCGAGGATACGCAACGTTTCATGTCCGGCATGGAAACGATTTTCCTTGAACGCCTGGGTGAGATCGCAGCCGCCGCGCTGGCAAGAGTGACACGCACGGCGCTGTGACGCGCGTCGGGCATTGCGGCATTGACCGGATACGGGTGCAATCCAAAGTGGCGGGAATTTCGTCATTGCGAACCGCGAAGCGACGCGGCAATCCAAGCGGTCGTCTTTTACCGTAAGGGAGAAGACTGTCCACCGGCGGAAAGCACTTCTTCCAGACTGGTAATGCCCTTGGCGGCTTTGATGAGGCCGTCTTCGCGCAGCGTGCGAAAATCCGGATTCGCCGCCTGTGCCAGGGTTTCCAGGGAAGGCGAGAGCTGATTCAGCGCCGCGCGCAACGCATCGTTGGCTTCCAGCAGTTCATAAATGGCGATCCGCCCCTTGTAGCCTGTGTGACTGCACGCGTCACAACCGTGCGCAGAGCGAAAGCAGGGGTTTGCAACCCCCAGGCGTTCGACTTCCGCGCGAACCTCGGCGGGAATTTGTCCCTGCGGCAGCTCTGCCGCGCAGGCTGGGCAAAGGCGACGCACCAGGCGTTGTGCGACAACACCACGCACCGTTGCCCCCACCAGGAAAGGCTCCACGCCCATATCCGCCAACCGCAGGAAGGCCGTGGGACTGTCATTGGTGTGCAGGGTGGAAAACACACGGTGCCCGGTCAGCGAAGCCTGCACTGCGATTCCTGCCGTTTCCGCGTCCCGGATTTCGCCAATCATGATCGTGTCCGGGTCATGCCGCAGGATGGAACGCAGCGCGGAAGGAAAGGTAAAACCAATATCAGGATGTACCTGGAACTGGGTTACGCCGGGAATCTGGTATTCCACCGGATCTTCGACGGTCAGGATACGTTCGTGTTCGGTGTCACAGGCGGTCAGGGTTGCGTAAAGCGTGGTGCTTTTGCCGGAGCCGGTAGGGCCTGTGACCAGCACAATCCCATCGGGACAGCACATCCAGCGCCGGTAGATTGCGAGGTGATCCGCTTCCATTCCGGAGTTTTCCAGATCAAAGCGTTTGCCCTGGATATTGGGAAGAAGGCGCAGCACCAGCGATTCGCCCTGCACGCTGGGAATGACCGAGACGCGAACATCTGTATCCACACCTGCCATGCGCGAAGAAAAGCGCCCGTCCTGCGGCAGGCGCCGCTCGGCAATATCCAGGCCGGAAATCAGCTTGATACGGCTGACCACTGCGTCAAAACGCTCGCGCGGATAGTGTTCCGTGGCTTGTAACTGTCCATCAATACGGTAGCGCACGACAAAACCAAATTCTTCCGGCTCGAAATGTACGTCGGAGGCCCGTGTATCCGTAGCGCGCGCGAGCGTTCCGTTGACCAGTTCCACGATAGGCGCGTCCTCCGCGAGCCGCCTGAGATCGGTGAGCGCCTCGGTTTCGCTGCCTCTGCGGGAAAGTTGCGCCAGCATCCGCTCAAGGTCGCGTGCCGCGATGAGATAGTGCCGATAACCCCGCCCGGCAGCAGGGCCGCTTTCCAGATATTCGATCAGGGTGGAATCAAGAATGTCACGCGCTGCCACGTGAAGCGGAGGCGGCGGCATTCCGGCATCTGTCGCGTCTGGCGTTTCTTCCGCTTCCCAGGCAACGAAGGCAAGCCGCTGCGCCAGAGCCAGCGAAACAGGATGGCGCGCGTGGAAGGCGGTAATCCGCGGCGCAATGACGGCAAGTGATCTTTCATCCAGCACAGGAACCTGCAATTGCTCGGACAGTGCGGCAAGCAGGGTTTGTTCGGAAATCAGCCCCAGGCGAATCAGGAGCGCGCCCAGACGTTCTTCATCTCCCTGACGTTTCCGCCGCAGGGCGCTTTCCAGCCCTTGCGGCTCCAGACCCGCGCGCAGCATCAATAATTCGCCCAGAAACGGACGAGAAGAACTGGGTTGTGGTTGTTGCGTCATCGTGATTGAAACCGGCTTTGCCCTGTATCGCGTCAGCGCCCCGGATGCGAGGGGGAAAAGGCAGGGGCAGACAAAATTCCGGCATTGTGCCATAAATAGCGGATCATGCTGGCAAGGTGCCAGGTGAAATGACGCAGGTTGTAATGACTGGCGCGGCGCGCATCGTGTATCGCGCGCGCGGTGGGAACAAGCGCACTCTTCCAGCCCAGTCTGCGCAAACGCAGGCAGAGGTCGACATCCTCATAATAGAGGTAATAGTCTGGGTCGAACCCTTTCATGTTGGCATAGATTTCGGAGCGAAACAGCATGAACATTCCCGCAACCCAATCCGGGAACCAGGGCGCATCGCCTTCGGATACCTGTGCGGTATTGCGTCTGAGCACCTGCCGCAGAAGGCGGGTAAAGGTCGGGAAATGTCGGGCGTTGTCTTCAACCTTTCCCTGTGGGGAAAAAATTTGCGGCGCGGCCACGCCGATTTCCGGGGTCTTCAGGGCTTCCAGCAGCGCAGGAAAAGGGTTGTCGATCAGGGTTACGTCCGGGTTCAGTACACAAAAGAAAGGCAGGGTGTTTTTCCGGAAGGCAGCATTGTGATTGTCGCCAAAACCCTTTTGATGTGAATTGTGAATCAGGGTAAGTGTTCCGGTTTCAGGAAAACACGTTACTTCCGGGCGGTTGAGCGTCAGGAAAACACGTCCGACTTCCGGGCAAGCATTCAATTGAGCGAGGATTCGGGTAACCATCGTGCCATGTCCATGACTGACAATGGAGACCCCAATGCTTCCTGTATGCGCTGTTGTTGGCTTCATGCCTTGTCTTGTCGAATGGACGGAACTGCGCATTCTATCCTACTTCCGCAGTGCTCAACAGACAAACGCATGATCGCGGGATACCGTGCAGGGGCAACCACAAGGGCCGCCCCTACTTCCTGAACTGTAAATTTCTGTTGCGCAATGTCAAGAACATGATGGATAATTCGCTTCGGTTCCCCGTGGATTTTTCCTCCGGGGAGTGTTTTTTTCCATGCCGGAGCATCGCATGAACACCCTGTCCGCAAATGACATCTTAAATTCCCC
>JAISWQ010000087.1 GCA_031271025.1 Zoogloeaceae bacterium
TGCTTCGCCGAGGCCGGTTTCGCCGTCGTCTTGCGACAACGACCAGAGCCTTCCTCTCCACAGGCTGACACCGTGGAACTCACGGCGTAATTTTTCAGATTGATGGCGGCGTTGACGTCACGGTCGTGGTGCGTTCCACACGCTGGACAGGTCCATTCGCGCACCGACAAGGGCAGTTCTTCCAGCTTGTGTCCACAGACGGAACACAGTTTGGATCTGGGGAAGAACCGGTCGGCCGCCACGATCTGCCCGCCGCGCCTTGGTTTTCGGCTTCTGGCAAGTGAGACATGTCTTCGGTTTCAACGGTAAGGCTGACAAACCACCTGGCGGCCACACGGGAGACCGTGGCCGACAGGATTTTTCCAGTAAAACGCAAGGATTCCCGCATTCTCACCCAACCCAGATTGGGGATGCGAATGCGGGAGCCTTCCACGTTGAATTATGACGCCGTATCCTCCACCGCCGCCTTGATGTTGTCCAGCAACTTTTGATTCTTGCGCGAGCGCGAGCCATAGCGCCGATGCCCGCCCACCGTATGCTCTGCCTGAATCCGCCCGGAAGCCTCCCAGCGCCGCAGCGTCGTGATCGACACTCCCAGCGCCTTCGCCGCCTCGCCTATGCTTACATGGATTTCAAAAAAACTGTTCAAGCCCCACGCGCCCTTCCGTTTCCCGCCATTTGATCGAACAGCCGATGGAAGCCACCTGTTCCACAGGGCCTTTTCCTGTTTGGGCGATCTGGCGCATGGCCTCCCAGAGTTCACGGCGGACTTCCGGCGGCGCGGGGGTTCGTTGCGCGGCATCCAGCCGTCCCCGGTATTGCAGCCCAAGATGTGCGTTGAACCCGAAAAAATCCGGGGTACACACCGCGCCATAGGCGCGCGCGACAGCCTGGCTTTCGTCGTAAAGATAGGGAAAGGGAAAATCCAGCTTTTCCGCAAGGACACGCATGTTGGGCAAGGCATCCTCCGGGTAGGCCACCACGTCGTTGCTCATGATGGCCACGCTTCCTATGCCTTCCGCGCGCAAATCACGGCAGGTCGCCAGCAGACGGTCGAGAATAGCCTTGACGTAAGGGCAGTGATTGCAAATGAACATCACCAGCAAGCCCTTTTCGCCCCGCGTGGAAGCCAGCGTGTGCCTGTGCCCAAAGGCGTCGGGCAGGGCAAAATCGGGCGCGGGCCAATCGAAGGCGCAAACGGGAGGATTCAAGGCCGCCATGATGACAACTTTCCGAAGAGGGAAGAAAATGCAACGCTTCTGAAGTGTCGCATCATAGCATCCCATGCCAACGCCTCGTTTTTTCTGTCCGCCTGATTTCTTCGTCTCCCAGTCCGCAGACTGCGCCAATCTTCCGCCCGCCGTGGCGCACCATGCGGCACGGGTTTTGCGTCTTGCGCCAGGCGCGGCGCTCAGTCTGTTCGATGGCGCGGGCGGCGAATACCGAGCGGAAATTCTTGCCGTCACCCGACAGTCCGTCAGCGTCCGCCTGGGCGAACGACAAGCCGTCTCGCGGGAATCGCCGCTCACCCTGACGCTGGCGCAAACGCTACAGGCGGCAGACAAAATGGAATTCACCCTGCAAAAAGCCGTGGAACTGGGCGTGACCGCCATCCAGCCACTGGCGGGACGGCGCAGTGTGCTCAAGCTCACGGGCGAACGGCAGGAAAAACGGGAAGCGCGCTGGCAATCCATCCTCATCGCCGCCTGCGAACAATGTGGCCGCAACCATCTGCCCGCTCTGTTTCCCGTCATCGCGCTGGAAAACTGGCTTGCCGCGCTGCCGCCCGCCGCGGGCGCCCTGCGGCTGATGTTCGCGCCGGAAGCCGAAGCCCGTTTTTCCGAACTCCCTGTCACGGCTGCGCAGCCACTCACTCTGCTCATCGGCGCGGAGGGCGGTTTTGCCCCGGAAGAAACTGCCGCCGCCCTGGCTGCGGGCTTTTTGCCTGTGCGCCTGGGCGCGCGCGTGCTGCGCACGGAAACCGCCGGTCTTGCCGCGCTCGCCGCCGCGCAAACCCTGTGGGGTGATTTCGGCTGAACAGGCAGGCAGCGGGAATGCGCCAACAAGATCCAGAGTACGTACCGTGCGCAAACGATGCCACTACCAGGAGGGGCGCGCATGGATTGCCACGGCGCTCTCGCACCTCGCAATGACGATGTTGGGGATTGCGCCCGGTTTTCCCTTGCCCGCTTGCGGGAGAGGGCTTGTACCCTGCAAAGGGTGGCCGAAGGCCGGGAGAGGGCTTTCCTCCATCCGGCGAAGCTGCAAATTTTTCTGTCCCCTGTTGGCGCAACCTGAATTCGATATGAAGAAAAATTTATTGCGTAATTCGCTTGTCGTGGTTTAGCATCCGGCATCGGTTATGAAGCGTTACGCGACGCGCTCGTGCTCAATTGTAAAAGAACTTGACAAAATGAAATACACCAACATCATGGCTGCAAGCAAGCAAGCAAGCAAGCAAGCAAGCAAGCAAGCAAGCAAGCAAGCAAGTCAGTCAGAGGACAGATGACGGAAGACTGAGGACAGCAAGTCTTGCGAAGGCTTCGCCTTCGGGAGTTATCGGTCGTTGCTTCGTTCGCGGGCGTGCGGGTTTGCCTGTATCGCTTTCCATCTTTCTTCCCACCTTTTTACCTTCCATTTTCCCAAGCGTCTCGCGCCTGAACCGGGGAGTTTCCCCGCTCATGGCGCGGGGCGCTTTTTGTTTTTCGTGACTACAGGAGCATTCCCATGAGACAGAAGCAACCGGCCCTTCCCCGCAAAAAAACCTTTCTGAGCGTCCAGACCGCACTGGCCGTAACGCTTGCCGCAATGCCGTTGATTGTGTTGGGCGAGACCACCTATGACGATTATGTGCTCAATAATTCCGCCGTGGATTTGTTTACCAACAACAACTACTTTGATTTATCCGGCGCTGAGCAGGTCATCATCGGCGACGTCAACGGCTCAGAAAACACCGTCACGCTCACCACTGGAAGCGGTCAGCACGTCATCGGCGAATTGCGGGATGCGTCGCCCGATTCGGCAGATGAGTGGGCGGAAGGCAATACCGTGTCCCTTTCCGCCGGCACCTATGGCGACGTGGCGGGCGGCGTGGGGACGGGACAGGCGGGCGCGGGCAGACATAATGCGGGCGTCGTTAACGGCGGAGGCAATGTCGTGAACATCTCCGGCGGCACATTCAATCTCGGTGTTTTCGGCGGTTTCGCGGCGGGTACCGGCAACGCGACAAACAACAAGGTCAATATCACCGGCGGCACATTCGCCGATAGCGATGAAATCTACGGCGGCTATGCCTCCGGTGGTCAGGCCAATGACAACAGCGTTACCATCAACGCTTCCTCCTCCTTCGACAACATCGAAAAGATCATCGGCGGGCGGGCGGGAACGTCGGCGAATAACAACCACGTAACCATTGAGGACGGCGCGTTTTCCGAAAACACCTTCGACATTGCCGGGGCGGAAGCCTACAACGGCGACGCGACCGGCAACAGCGTGACCATTACCGGTGGCACATTCACAGATACCGCACCCGGTGCTGGCGATGACATCAACATCGTGGGCGGCACCTCCACTAACGGCAACGCGACCGGCAACACGGTCAACATCAGCGGCGGCGTTTTCTATCCTGACAGCGGAGACCATCTTTCCATCGTCGGCGGTGTCGTCGGGAGCGGCAACGGCAATGCAACGGGCAACACCGTCAACTTGAGTGGCGCGGTCGATTTGAGTGGTGCCGAGGTCGAGATTTACGCTGGTGGGCTTCTCAGCGGCAACGGCAATGCCACAGGCAACACGGTCAATGTGAGCGACTCGGTCAGCCTGACGAACGCCCAATTCTACGGCGGCAAGATCGAAAGCGGCAGCGGCGACGTCTTCACCGGCAACACCCTGAACTTTCTCGGCAGTTGGTCGGGCACGATCGGCAATGTGGTGAACTTCGCCAAGATCACTTTTGGCAACAACAGCAATCTCACCGGCGGCAATGTGACGCTGGGTAGCGCCGCCCAAACCACGGAAATCCAGGTCGCTTCCGGCAGCGCCACCCTGAACGCGACGCTTTCCGGCACAGGGCTTGTCAAGACCGGCGCGGGCGCACTGACGCTGGGCGGCACGAACGGCCACGGCACGACCACCGTCGATGCGGGTACGCTGACCATCGCCAGCGACGCGCCCCTCGGCACGGGAGACAATACGCTGGGCAACGCCACCCTGAATTTGACGGGTGCGAGTTACGCCAAAAATTGGCGCATCGCCGACGGCGCAAACAGCACCATCAAAAGTGGGAGCAATACCACATTGAATGGGAACTATGTTTTTGCCGGCACAGGCTGGTTGACCTTCGATTCTCCTGGCAAAACCTTCACGATTTCCGGCAGCATCAAAAACGCTTCCGGCGGCAACCTCATTGTCGACGACGGTACGTCTCTGAAGCTCAACAACACCACTCCCGGCAGCTACAGCTACACCGGCGAGACCATCGTCGGCGAAAACGCCAAACTGGAACTTGCCGCAAGCGTAACACTGGACAACAACCATCTGACGCTGGAAGAAGGCGCGGTATTCGACAAGAACGGCGGCACGCATTCCCTCGCGGGCGGCACGCTGACCGTGACCAACGCGGCCACCTACAAAGGCGATCTGAACGCCAAAGGCGCGACGGTGAATTTCCAGGTGACGGATAACTACAACCCGGCTACCGCCTCTTCTCCCATCCTCTTCGTCGACGGCAACGCCGATCTGGACAACGCCACCCTGACCGCCGCCGTGGAGGGCGCCAGCGCCACGGTGACGCGCGGTGATGAACTGAACCTGCTGGAAGTCGGCGGCAGCTTTTCCGCCGATAACGCCACCTCCGCCACGGTGAGCGATCAGGGCCTGATCAACATCGAACTGGGCGATCTCACCAATACCGGCAGCGGCATAACCGGCACAATCACCGGCATGATCGTGTCCGTCGACGCGAACGAAAAGGCCAAGGCTTTTGTCGAGGGCTTTCTGGGCGGCGCGGCGGCATTGACGGGCGCGGGAGATCATGCCGCGCAAAGCGGTTTGGCCTCCGCCGCGGCAAGCGTGACGGCGGCGGGCGGCGCGGCGCGACTGGTCGGCTTCGCCGATGTTTCCGGCGGCTCGCTCCAGTATGAAACCGGCTCGCACATCGATGTGGACGGCTACAACCTCATCGGCGGCCTCGCCTCCGGCAGCCAGTTCTCCGCCGGAGACCTCACCGTCGGCGCGTTCGTGGAATACGGCGAGGGCGATCTTTCCACCTACAATTCCTTCGCCTCCGGGCGTGTAAAAGGCAAGGGCGACACCGACTACACCGGCGGCGGCGCACTGGTGCGCTTCGCCTTCGCCAACGGTCTCTACCTGGACGGCACACTGCGCCTCGGCAAGGTCGACGTCGATTTCCGCAGCACGCAAATCGTCAACGGAACCCGCACCGCCTACGACACCTCCAGCCGCTACTACGGCGCGCACCTGGGCGTCGGCAAGGTCTGGCGTCTGGGCGAGAACAACAGCCTGGACGTTTCCGCCCAATACCTGTGGACACACCAAAAGGGCGACCGGGCAAACATCAAGGGCGTGACCGGCATGGAACTGGATTTCGATGACGTCGATTCCAACCGCCTGCG